>JAZOBI010000001.1:0-5201 GCA_045595885.1 Faecousia sp.
GTGGGCTGAGAAGCAGCCTTCTTCAGCTGTGCGCTGGGGAAGGGCCACAGGGTGATGGGGCGGAACAGGCCGGCCTTAATGCCTTCCTTTTCCAGCAGCTTGATGGCTGCCTTGGTGATACGGGAGGGAGTGCCGTAGGCAACGAACAGAACTTCGCAGTCCTCGGTGTTCACTTCTTCCCAGCGGGTCTCGTTCTCTTCCATGGCGCGATACTTGGCGGCCAGGCGCTCATTGTGCTCAGCGCACAGGTTGGGATCGATGTACAGGGAGTTGATGACATTGGGCTTGCGCTCGCCCTTGGTGCCGGTGGTTGCCCAGGTCTTCTCGGGCAGCTCACGCTTGGGCAGCTGACGCCACTCGATGGCTTCCATCATCTGACCGATCATGCCGTCAGCGACGATCATGTCGGGGTTGCGGTACTGGTCGGCCACGTCGAAAGCCATCTGCACATAGTCAGCAGCTTCCTGAATGGTAGCGGGTGCGTAAACCAGGTGACGGTAGTCACCGTTGCCGCCGCCACGGGTAGCCTGGAAGTAGTCGCCCTGCGCAGGCTGGATGGTGCCCAGGCCGGGGCCGCCACGCATCATATTGACGATAACGGCAGGCAGCTCAGCGCCGCACATATAAGTGATGCCTTCCTGCTTCAGGGAGATTCCGGGAGAGGAAGAAGAGGTCATAACACGCACGCCGCAGCCGGCAGCGCCATAGATCATGTTGATGGCAGCTACCTCAGACTCCGCCTGCAGGAAGCAGCCGCCGATTTTGGGCAGATGCAGGGACAGGTATTCCGGAATCTCGTTCTGGGGAGTGATGGGGTAACCGAAGAAGTATTTACAGCCGGCACGAATGGCGGCTTCGGCAACAGCTTCATTGCCTTTCCAAAGTTCTTTCTCCATAGGTCCTCCTTAGTTCCGTTCTACGGTAATGATGGAATCGGGGCACATCTTTGCGCAGCTGGCGCAGCCAGAACACTTATCAGCGTTCTCAGGCTTAACAGTTGCGGGATGATATCCCTTGCGGTTGGTGGCATCATCCATGACGATGATGTTCTTGGGGCAGACCAGGGCGCAAAGCTCGCAACCCTTGCATCTGTCGCGGTCGAAAGTTACAGATCCGGCCATGTTGGTTATTCCTCCTCACAGAATATAATTTCCCAAGGTTTTCTCATATAGATATTCATCGGCAGCACAGGCTCCGCCAGCTGATCAGCAACCTGGTCAACAAACTTTTTCTGTACTGCATGGTGAACGACAGGAATGCCTGTCCTTTCAGACAAGGCTCGCGCCAATGCGGCGCCTTTGATGATTTCCTCCGCGGTGGTTTCCGCGCAGAGGTGGGTGTTATTGACGATGCCGGTGACCTTCAAACAGCACTCAGCCTCGATGCCCCGCATATACTGCAGCGCGCAATCCACATCCTTGGTTTCAGGACGGTTGGCATTGAGCACAAACAGCAGGTCATACTCGTCCTCATGGATCTGGTGGGCAAACCGTGCCAGCACTCTGGCACCAATAGGGTCGCCGCCGATGTCCAGAACACCATTCCACTTTTTGTCCTGGAACACAGACATTACCGCTGGATTCAGCGCAGGAATATCCGCCACGCCGCCGCAGGAGGTGACGATCACCTTCACGCCGGCGTCCTCCAGCATTTTCGTCTGCTCATAGGACCGGAAATAGGGGTTGACGATATCCAGGTCCGCCAGCACCACATTTTCCATTCTGGGGGCCATATCCATAGCAAGGTTAACGGCATATTCCGTCTTGCCGCTGCCATAATGGCCGGTGACGATTCTCATTCTTTTCATAGCTTAATAAACTTTTGCCGTCTCCTTGCCGGTCAGAACACGCATAGCGCCCTGTGCCAGAGCCAGCATCTCATCCTCGCCGGGGTAGATATGGACAGGCGCCAGGAAGCCCACATATTCTTCAATCCAGCTCATGAGCACCTTGTCATACGCGAAGCCGCCGGTGAGCAAAATAGCGTCCACCTTGCCGTGCAGAGGTGCTGCCAGGGCGGAAATCTCCTTGGAAACCTGGTAAGCCATAGCCTTGTAAGCCAGCTCTGCCTTCTTGTCACCCTCAGCGATACGGCGGGTGATTTCACGGCCATCATTGGTGCCGGTGTGACCCACCAGGCCGGACTTCATACAAAGTTCGTGGCGGATTTCTTCATAAGTAGTGCCCCACTTGCCGCTCAAGGTAGCCTTGACCACATCCAGAGCAACCAGGCCGCCGCAACGTTCGCCGGTGAAGGCGCCTTCGCCCTCCAGGCCGTTGTTGACGTCGATAACCTTGCCCTTGCAGTGGCAGCCAACGGATGTGCCGCCGCCCATATGGGCAACGATCAGATTCAGGCTGTCATAGGGACGGCCGGTTTCCTCAGCGAACCGCTTGGCAATGGCCTTCTGGTTCAGCGCGTGGAACAGCGCGCGGCGGGGATAATCGGGATGGCCGCCCACCCGGGCCAGTTCGGAAGTTTCCAGAACCACAGGGGGGTCCACAACGTAAGCGGGCTTGCCCAGCTCGCCGCCGATCTCGTTGGCCAAAATACCGCCCAGGTTGCACACATGGTAGCCATACTGGCAGGAGTGCAGATCCTTGAGCATATTGTCGTTAACGATGTAGGTGCCGCCTTCGATGCCCCGCATCAGGCCACCGCGGCCGACGATCGCATCCAGACCGTTCAGGTCCACACCCTGCTCCTTCAGATAGGACAGAATCACGCCCTTGCGGAACGCGGCGTTTTCTTCCATGTTGTGGATGCTGGCCATTTCCTCATTGGTGTGGCGGAAGGTCTGGGTCATCACTTCCTTGGCGCCCTCGTAG
This sequence comes from Faecousia sp., assembly GCA_045595885.1. Taxonomy (GTDB): domain Bacteria; phylum Bacillota; class Clostridia; order Oscillospirales; family Oscillospiraceae; genus Faecousia. The sequence continues at coordinate 2,829 of JAZOBI010000001.1, forward strand.
ATGGCGACCTTGGTGGAAGTGGAGCCAAAATTCATAGCTAAAACTTTATGATTCATACATTCTCCTTCTAACTACAAATTACAAGTTACAAATTATAAATTGCAGAGTCAAACATCCGGGCAAATTTGTAATTTGTAATTATGAATTTATAATTATTTGTTGGCAGCTGCGATCTTCAGCGCCAAAGCGATGGAATTGAGCTTGGTTTCGTCGGAGTCGGCACGGGAGGTCAGTACCACGGGAGCCTTGGCACCCACGATAACACCGGCATTCTTTGCCCGGGCCATGAATACCATGGACTTGTAGAACACGTTACCCACTTCAATGGCAGGTACCAGCAGAATATCGGCGTGGCCGGCGTTGGGATCGGTGATGCCCTTGTGATGGGCAGCCTCTACGGAAATGGCATTATCCAGAGCCAGAGGGCCAATGACGGTACAGCCGGCGATTTCACCGGTCTGATTGGCTTCCACCAAAGCGGCGGCATCCAGCGTGGCCTGCATCTTGGGATTCACCTTTTCCACAGCGCACAGGCAGGCAGCGATGGGATTTTCATTACCCAAAGCATGGGCAACCTGCACGGTATTCAGCAGAATGTGCTTCTTGGTCTCCAGATCGGGCGCAATGTTCATAGCGGCGTCGGACAGGTAGAACAGCCGATCATAGCCGGGAACCTCAAACACCGCCACATGGGACAATACAGGACTCATACGCAGGCCGATTTCCTTATCGAGAACCGCCTTGAGAATGACGGAGGTATCCACAATGCCCTTCATCACCACATCGGCTTTCTTGTCCCGCACCAGTTTCACCGCCTTGCGGCAGGCTTCCACCTTATCGGCCTCGTGAACGATTTCGTAATCATTCAGGCAGATGTTCAGCTTTGCGGCAATGGCGCGAATCTCCTGCTCATCGCCCACCAAAACGGCAGAGGCGATACCCAGTTTATATGCCGCGTCTACCGCCAGCAATACTTCCGCATCCTGCGCCACGGCAACGGCCAGCTTGCTGCGGCCCTGCTCACCCAGAGAAGTGCGGAGTGTTTCCAGAGATCGGATCATAACGTTTTCTCCTTTGCATTGTATGTTCTGTCAAAAAACCGACAGGCCGCACAGACCCATCTTGTGAATAAACTATAACATCCATATCATATGACGAAACGGCCCGAAAGTCAATGCACAAATATCACAAAACATGAAAATAAATCGTTATTTTCCAGCTCCATCGCCGAAACGTCCGCTTGCGGCGGACATATCCCATGGAAGAAGCTACCGGGCATCATCCGCCTCACCATCGGCATACTGATAACGGGTGATCAATTTGAAAACAAACACAAAAATCTTAACCTCCCTGCTGCATACTGTCCAAATGGGGCAAATCGGTATTCGCAGCGTGATGGACCGGGCTGTCAGCCCCGGACTGAAACAGGAACTGCACAGCCAACTGGCAACCTATGACGCCATAGAGACCCAGGCGATGCAATTGGCGCGAAGACGGGGCTGGGAATTGACCGACTTGAATCCCGCTTTGCGAAAAATGTCGGAAATGATGTCCCGCGCCAGGCTGATGGGCGGCCCCGTGGACTCCAAAATTGCCGGTATGCTGATCCAGGGCAATACCCGGGGCATCATTCTTGGCACAAAAAATCTGCACAAAACTCCAAACGCCGATCCCCAGGTCATAGCGCTGGCCAATCATCTATTGGACTATGAGCATAGCCACATCCAGAAAAGTCGGGCTTTTCTGTAAAACGCCGGATGCATGAAAAACCGGAAGGGTCTCCCCTTCCGGTTTTCAGAGTGTCAAAAAAGGCCCAAACCGACAAAACCAAGTGTAAGGTTTGGGCCATTTCCTTTTGTGGGGATATCCGTAACCGCAACCGACCGGAAAACCCGGGAGCCGGGAAAATGCTTGCTTCGCAAGGGTTTTGACTTACTGCGCAAACCAAAGGACTACCGTACCCCTGTACGCCGACGCCTTTGGTTTGCTTGTCTTTGGGCCTTCCTTGACCTCTGCCAGTCTGTCAAAAACGAGTTTTTTGACAGACTAAAAAACCGGAAGGGTCTCCCCTTCCGGTTTTTATCATCAGTATCTTACTTGTTCTTTTTGGCGTTGCGGATGGCCAGGATGCGGTTCATTTCGTTATAAACGATCATGTAACCCTCGTCCACGCCCATGCCGGGCTTGGCCAGGATCTGCACGGGCTGGGTAGCCATAGCGCAGTGGACACAGACCTGTGCGGAGCGGTCAGTTTCGTTGCAGGTGCCGCCCTGGTAGGCGCCAATGCCCTTTTCCTTGCAGTAGAGAACTGCTTCGATGGTGTTGTTGATGCCACCCAGGTCAGGGGTCTTGATCTGCACCATGTGACCGGCC
>JAZOBI010000002.1:0-13853 GCA_045595885.1 Faecousia sp.
TGCGGATAGCCGCCACGTCCTGAACCAGATTGCCGCACTGGCCATAGCCGACGGTGATGTTCTTTACGCCCTGCTCAGCAGCCAGCAGCGCCTCGATAATGGCGGCGGCGTGGGAGATGCAGGGAGGCACCAGGGTGCCGGTCAGGGGGCCGTAGGGCTCACGGTTGATGGAAACGCCCATCTCTTCATACAAACCGGTCAGGCGGTCAACATACTGCCAATCCTTAATCGTGCGCTCCATGGGAACGTTCTTGCAGTAGGGCAGGTTGTAGGAAATACCGCCGCCTTCGTAGCTGGTAAAGCCACCGGCATAAGTAATTTCAGTCAGCAGACGGGCATCGGGAGTACCGTGACGAACCTGCATGGGCAGGTTGACAGACTCGATGACCTGACGGCACTTGGCAACACCGTGGTTTACAGCGGGGAAGCCGTTCATCATGGCACGGCCCAAGCGGATGGACTCGGCAATGCCGTTTTCCGCCTCTTCATAGCGGTTCTGACGAGTGTAGGAGTCAATGGTGGACGGCAGCAGGTCAGCCTCGCCGTACTTTTCCAGATACTGCATCAGCTTGATATGCTCTTCCACTACGGGAACACCGGCACGGGGCTGCACCAGGGTGCGGCCATCCCGCTTGGCGTCCAGCAGCTTCTTGCCGAACTTACGGCTTTCAGGCATAGCCTTGTGGTAAGCAACCGCCTCCTCAAGGTCAACGTCCTTGCCGGTGGGCCACTGGGTCAGAATCTCCTGACGCAGCGCAAAAAACTCATCATTGGAAATACGCTTATTCTGAATATCCATAATGCTCCAACTCTTTCTTCATTATTCTCAGAGCCACCTGGGGATAGCGGGTGCTAATGAGCCCCATGGCGGCAAGGATGTACTTACGGTCCACCCACACATCTGCCTGCCTGGGCCGCAGAGAGGTGGGCTGTGCTTGGGAATAAAGGGCATGCTTTGCAATATCGGCGGTTCGTTTGGTATGAATCAAACTGCCACCGGTTACAACAATTTGTTTTACACGGGTCAAATTCTTGCCGGACTGTACATAGGTCAGACCCATCATGGTGTAGGTTTCTTCCATGGTGCCGGCGTGACGGGCAACCGCGGTCTCAATGGCCATGGACGCCAGGGCATAGTCCAGCCGTTCCAATTCCTCATTACCATCCGGCACAGAATCGGTATGTTCCCGAAGCCAGGAAACCAGTTCCTCCACCCTTTCGGGTTTCAAACCGCTGATGCTTGCAACCCGGTCCACGCCTACCGCATCCACAATTCCGTGAATGGAGTAGCGCATACCGATGTCGCCTTCCACCGTTCGCTTGGCAAAGGGTTCGGGAATGCCTTTGAAAACCGTATTCATAGCTTCCGGCATACCATCTGCCATGGAATAAATATCCGTCGTGGCGCCGCCCACATCCACCGCCACCAGGTCGCCGATACCTCTCTCCCCTTCGCAGCCTTCGCTAAGCAACTGCATAGCCTGCATGACAGCAGAGGGAGTGGGCATCATAATGTCGGAAAGCAGGCTTGCCGCAGTGGACAAACCCTTGGCCTGAACAATACGGTTCAGGAAAATCTCCCGGATCTGTTTTTGCGTCGGCTCAATGTTCAGCACGCCGAATTTAGGCATCACATTGGGGCAAACATAGGTTTCGCAGCCTTCGAGGATTTTCTGGCATTTGCGGGCGGAATTGCGGTTGCCGGCAATGACCACCGGAAACTTGGGCCGCACAGAGGCCAGCATCTGGGCATTGTGCTCGATGCAGGCGGTATTTCCGCCGTCAGTGCCGCCCACCAGCAGGAAGATATCCGGCTTCAGCGCCAGCACTTCTTCCATGTCCTCCTCCGTCATCTGGAAGGAGTAAAGGCCCACGATCTTGGCGCCTGCTCCCAGGGAAGCAAGCTTGGCCGCCTCGCTGGTCAGCTCCGGTACCAGACCGCTGGAAACCATCCGAAGGCCGCCGGCGGCGGAGGAACAGGCAAAGGTCTCCGCATATTCCAGCTTGCCGGTCTTTTCTTCCAGCAAGCGCAGGGCATGGGAAAGGCCGTTGTTTATATCCGTTTCCACCGTGGTGTAGGACTGGGCGGTGCCGAGGATCTGTTCACCCTCCACATCCACCGCAGACAGTTTTGTGTATGTACTGCCAAAGTCAATTAAGAGAACGGGCTTCACGCCTGCTCACCGTCCATGTGCAGCAGCTCACGCAGCGCTTCGATGGTGGTTTCCGGAGCAGTACCGGGAGGGAATGCCCGATCAAAGCCCATGTCCTTGAAGCGGCGCTCCACATCCTCAAAGGTCTGCTTGCCGATGACGATATTGCCACCGACCACCAGGGGGATACCCACAAGACCAGCCTCGTCACACTTCTGGCGCATACCACGGCAATCCAACTCGCCCTGGCCGTACAGGGAGGACACCACGATGGCATCCGCGTTGGACTCGATGGCAGCGGCGATGTACTCTTCCTGGGAAACCATAACGCCCAGATTGACTACTCCAAAACCGGCTTCCGTAAATGCGTGATACAGGATCTTGTTGCCGACGGCATGAACATCCGCGCCGATGACGCCAATGACCAAAACCTTCTTTTTGTTTTCCATAATCGCACCTCAAATATCTAACATATATAGTTGGGCATACTACCCAGTTAACCATAGTATATTTTACCTACTGATTGCATCTTTGTCAAGTTGGGATTTCACCAAAATGGGCATAGATTTTCTATGCAAAAAGACGCACCCGCTTTTCCGCGGGTGCGTCTTCCTAAAATTACAGGGTAGCGAGATAATTCGCCTTGCCGGTTTCGTAGAGATTGTTGCCCTCAGAGTCGATGATGACCACCACAGGGAAACTTTCCACTTCCAGCCGGCGAATGGCCTCAGCGCCCAAATCCTCATAGGCAATGATCTCTGCCTTCTTGATGCAGCGGCTGAGCAGCGCGCCGCATCCACCGATGGCGCCAAAATACACGGCGCCGCATTCTTTCATGGCATCCACCACTTCCGGGCTGCGCTTGCCCTTTCCGATCATACCGGTCAGACCCAGACGGATCAAAGTAGGGCTGTAAGCGTCCATACGGTAGGCGGTGGTGGGGCCGGCAGAGCCAATAACCTCACCGGGCTTGGCAGGGGTGGGGCCCACGAAATAGATAACGCCGTCTTTCACATCCAGGGGCAGATCCTTGCCCTGGGCGACCAGCTCGCACAGCCGCTTGTGGGCGGCATCACGGGCGGTGTAGATGACACCGGACAGCAGCACGCTGTCGCCGGCCTTCAAGGAGCGGGCGGTTTCCTGGCTCATGGGAACGGTAATATTGATTGCCATATCACAGCACCTCCGTTTGATGGCGGGTCACATGACAGTTGATATTCACCGCCACAGGAAGCCCCGCGATGTGGGTAGGACACTGCTCGATATGCACCGCCAGAGCTGTGGTCTTACCGCCGAAGCCCTGGGGGCCAATGCCAAGGGCATTGATCCGCTCCAGCAGTTCCTTTTCCATCTCCGCGTAGTAAGGCACGGGATTGGGCTCGCCGGCATGGCGCATCAGCGCCTTCTTGGCAAGGTATGCGGCCTTGTCAAAGGTGCCGCCTACGCCAACACCCACCACGATGGGCGGACAGGGATTGGGGCCGGCCTCTTCCACGACTTTTACCACAAAATCCTTCACGCCCTGCTCGCCATCAGAAGGCTTGAGCATCTTGATCTGACTCATATTCTCGCTGCCAAAGCCTTTGGGCGCCACGGTAATCTCGCAAATATCGCCGGGGACGATATCAAAATAGATCATGGCAGGGGTATTGTCGCCGGTGTTGACGCGATCCAAAGGGTCACGCACAACGCTCTTGCGCAGGAAGCCGTCCCGGTAGCCCTGACGGTCACCCTCATGGATGGCTTCGTTCAGATCGCCCTGGATATGGACCTCCTGGCCCAGTTTCATGAACACACAGGCCACGCCGGTATCCTGGCAGACGGGGCAATCTTCCCGGTCAGCGATCCGGTAATTTTCCATGATCCGCTCCAGGATCTCTCTTGCCTGACCCCAGCTTTCCTGCCCATAGGAGCGCTCGATGCAATCCTTCACATCCTGAGGCAGATGATTATTGGCTTCGATACAGAGCCTGCGCACCACTTCCGTGATGCGTTCCGCTTGAATCTCTCTCATACCGATTCCTCCGATTACAGGGTGTTGTAAATCCGGTCGATGATGGAGCCGTCGCGGTAGATGACCTCTGCCACAACCTTGTCACCACGGCGGATGGGCTGGGGCTTACCGGTCATGCGTTCTGCCTTGGCCTGCAGATCGTGGATGTCGATGATGGGCAGACCCGCAGCGGTCAAACGCTCCTTCAGTTCCACATTCTTGGGATTGACCGCTACGCCTCCCTGGGTAACCAGCACATCAATATCCTTACCGGGGGTAGTGATGGTGGTAACACGATCCAGGATCATGGGCAGACGGTTACGGAACATGGGGGCGATGATCACAGACATCTTGGCGCCGGCGCAGATATCACTGTGGCCGCCGGAGCCGCCCATGATAATGCCGTTGGAGTCGGTATGGACGTTGACATTGAAATCGGTATCGATTTCGGTAGCGCCGGCAAAGATGGTATCCAGGCTGTTAACGATGCAGCTGGGCGCGTTGGGGCCGGCGTAGTGATACAGGGAAACTTCCTGGTGACGGGGGTCATTACGCAGGGAGTCGATGGAATCCAGGTCGAAGGTTTGGCCGTCAAGAATGGTCTTGAAGCAGCCGGCCTGGAGCATTTCCACCAGATACTTGGTGATGCCGCCCATGACGTAACTGCCCTGAATACCCTTTTCCAGCATGATATCCTTCAGATATTTGGCGCCTGCCAACGTTGCGCCGCCGGCGCCGGTCTGGAAGGAGAAGCCATCCACCAGCAGGCCGGAGTGTTCCACTACACGGGCAGCGGTCTTGGCCATCATGATACCAACGGGGTCACGGGTGATGCGGGTAGTGCCGGAAACGATACCGTTGGGATCGCCAATGGCGTCCACGACCACCACATAGTCCACATATACTTCAGGCACAGTGAAGCCCACCATGGGGTACTCCACCAGCTCATCGGTAATGACCACGGTCTTCTTGGCGTACTGGGCGTCGATAATGGCGTAGCCAAAGGCGCCGCAGGCAGACTTGCCATATTTGCCGGTGCAGTTGCCCATGTCATCGGACTGAGGCGCTGCCACGAAGGCAATATCGATGGGGGTGCGGCCGTGAATAATATCATCGGGACGGGTGCCGTGGGTGCGGAACTGCACAGGATTCTCCATGACGCCCGCGCAGATCTGTCTTCCAAGGCCAGCAGACATATAGTTGGTCATCAGGGTGGTGACCACGCCGTTTTTGATGTGGTCGATCAGAGGCAGATGGATATCAAACAGGGCGGTAGCGTTCAAAGTCAGATCTTTGAAACCCATAGCCGCGATCTCTTCCATGACCATGTTCAGCACATAGTCACCATTTCTCATGTGGTGGTGGAAGGAAATGGTCATGCCGTCCTTCAGGCCGGCAGCGATAATGGCGTCACGAATGGACGCTACAAGCTTCTTATCTCTCATACTTCCAGATCCTCCTTGCGAATACCCAGCGCTTCGGCAGCCGCAATGGTCTGCTGCGCGCGGTTGGCGATGGGGGCGTCGGTCATCTTGCCACGCAGGGCGATGGCACCCTTACCTTGCTCTTTGGCCAGGGCGATGGCATCCATAACCTCGTAGGCGTACAGAATTTCCTTCTTGGTGGGGCTGAATACGGTGTTAATGGCATCAATATGCCGGGGGGAAATGGATGCCTTGCCGGTGAAGCCCAGGCTCTTGGCGTAAGCGGCATCCGCAACGATACCTTCGTCGTCGTTGACATCGGTGAAGGGGGTGTCGTACACATCCACACCGGCAGCACGGGCGGCAACCACCAGGCGGCTCCGGGCGTAATCAATTTCCCGGCCTTCCTTGGTGCGCTGGCATCTAAGGTCGGCGGTCAAATCTTCCGCGCCCAGGAACAGCGCGATCACGCGGTCGGAGGCGGAGGCGATAGCGTAAGCGTTCTCCACACCCAGGGCGGTTTCGATCAGGGGCATCAGGCGAACGGTGTTCTTCTCATAACCCAGCTTTTCTTCCATGGCGGTCAGGTAGGCATCCACAGTCTGCACATCGGAAGCCATGCCGGTCTTGGGCAGCATGATGATATCCGGCTTCTGGGGCAGGATCTCATCAATATCCTTCTGCCAGTAGGGGGTGTCGATGGAATTGATACGGACAATGGTTTCCACCAGGTTGAACTCGATGGCGCGCAATACATTGCGAACCAGCAGACGGGCAGCATCCTTCTGGTCCGGCGCCACAGCGTCCTCCAGGTCAAAAATAACGGCATCGGAACCCAGGTAATTGCCGTTGATGATCATCTTCGGCGCATTACCGGGCAAAAACAGCATACTTCTGCGCATACTTAGCCCTCCATTCCCCGCAAAATCGCGGTTTCAACTCTGGCGCGCAGCACGCAATCCAGCGCGCCGCGGTCTGCCACACGGACGATGGCGTTGGCAACGCCCTTCTCCGCCAGCACTTCCCGAACGGAAGCCTCAATGGCGGGACCAAACTGGTTCATAACCACACTCTTAATTTCTACCTGCAACCCGCTTTCGCAGGGCTCAATGCTGATGACGGCATCGCTTTTTTCGTCGGTGCCGGCCACAGCGGCTTTGATAATTTCTGCCATATTTTCTATGTACCCCTTTCAAGGATTTTTTACCGCCTATCATTATAAATCATTTCTCACAATTATGCAAACTATTTTTCATTTTTCCCTGTTCAAATCCTCATCTTTCTGCTATAATCGGAAATAACTACAAAAACAGGAGGTTTTCCCCATGTTGGAATGTCAGGAAAGTTTTATTGTCAGCAGCTATTTCGCTCCCCGTGGTCACAAGCGTATGTACGCGTTGGGTATGCAGCTGGCCCAGCAGTACCTCTCCCCTTTCGACAAGCTCATCGGTATCATCGGTGACGCCGGCGCCGGCAAAAGCGCCCTGATCCGGGGTATGTTCCCCAATCTGGAGTTGACGAATGATGATAACGGTCTGTACATCCGCCCGCTGCCGCTGCTGGATGTGGACCAGGACCGGGGCTTCTTCTCCCCCCATTCCTACCATGTGGATATCCGCTTCGAAACCGGCTTCACCCAGATTTCCGAATTGGCTGATTGTATTCTGGAAGCAGTGCACCGGGGCAAGCGGGTGGTGGTGGAGCATTTTGAGCTGGTGTTCCCACTGCTGAAAATGAATGCGGATCTTCTCATTGGCGTGGGTGAAGAAGTGGTCATCGCCCGCCCCGGTGTTTTCGGTCCGGAACCCTACGAAGTCAGGGACATCGTTTATCGGTCGCTGCCCTTCCGTCTGGCCTCCCATACCGCCGAAGACCTGTGTGAAATGCTGCTGCCCCCGGAGGATTACGCCCGCTGCGGCCATGACGACTGCCGCCACGGATTCGTGCTGACCTTCCCGGATTATCCTCCGGATGTAAATCTGGTGGAACTGCAGGAACGGATCCACGAGATCATCAAGCAGGATCTGCCGGTAACCTATGTGGACGATAATCATGTCCGCATCGGTGACATGGTTCACCAGTGCAACGGCCCCCGGATCCATGTATCCTCCACCGGCAAGATCGGCGATCTGCAGCTTCTGTACCGTTTTGTCCATGACAAACGGAAAAACCGCTACCTGTTGGTGGGCTGCATTGGCGAAGAAAACCTGGATTATATCCGGAAAATGAACCCCGGCCAGCTGGCGCAAACCTGATAATCGCATATGTGAAAATTCAACGCTCTGTCACGAATAAATTCGTAGGGCGATTCATGAATCGCCCGCTGGAGGAAAGTTGCGAATTTGCCGGAAACAGGTAAAATTTTGAGGTTTTCCCTGTGCGGGCGCATCGTGATGCGCCCCTGCGATCCATATCCAAAACAAGCAAAAGGCGCTGCCCTACGGCAGCGCCTTAGTCTTATTTACACCAGTTTCAGCACTTCGGCATAGACCCGGTCAGAAGCGGCCACAACACGGTCCACCAGTTCCTGTCCACGGGTACGGTAGCTTTCTGCCAGTTCGGTATTCTTCAAAGAGCCGATGTTGATCAGCACATTCAACCATGCGCCCTGCACAGCGGTTCGCAGGCTCAAGGCGCCCACACCCAGGTCAGACGCGGCGGTGGTGTTGAAGCGACCCAGCATAGACTCCGTCAGCTCGATGGTCTGGGCAGCCAGCTCCATCATCTCAAAGGGCGTAGCGGTACAGCCTTCCAAACCTCTCTGAATGGCGGCAGAGCGGGCAGCTTTCTCCTCATCGGTGGCCTTGGGCATGGCAAAGGCATTGCTCACCACCAGGAACGCATCGGTATCCCGGTCCATCACATCCAGGAAGCGCTTCTGCAATTCGGACGCCTTGGCCTGCACTGCCAGCACATCCTCACGGACTTCCGCAAACTGCTTTTTGCCTACAGTCAGCTCGCAGACCATGGCGGTCAGGGCTGCGCCCAGGGCGCCGGCCAAAGCAGCGGTGGAACCGCCGCCGGGTGCCGGAGCATCGGAAGCCAGTACTTGGGCAAATTGTGTTACAGTCATTTCAGCCAGTTTCATAGTTTCCTCCTTACTCCAGACCGATCAGATGGTACTCCATGGCCTGCTTGCGGCCATCGAAGTTCTCCAGCTTCAGATAATACTCGGCACAGTCAATCAGCGCCTTGGCAGGAGTCAGACCCACCAGCTCGGAACCGATGATCCGGGCGCCGTAGCGGTCAGCCAGAGCACGGACCATCTCAAAGACGTAGTAAATGGGAGTGCCTTCGTAGTTGACCAGGTTCATGGAAACCTGGGCAATATTGCGATCCTCCAGCATAACGCCAATGGCCTTGCAGTACTTGAAGCCGCCGTTGCGTTCACGGATCGCCTTGGCGATGTTGTTGGCAACTTCGATATCGGAGGTATCCAGGTTGATATTGTAAGCGATCAGAGGCATACGGGCGCCGATGGCCACGATGCCTGCAGTGGGATGGATTTTCCGCTCGCCGAAGTCGGGAGCCCACTCGGGCTGCAGCAGCTTTTCGGGCATACCCTCAAACTGACCGCTGCGGCATTTGGCCAGATTGGTGCGGTGAGGGGCGGAAGCGGAATCCTCATACAGGAAAGAGGGCACGCCCAGTTCTTCCCAAATACGCTTCGCCAGACGCTTGCTCAGCTCCACACACTCGTCGACGGTCATGTCCATGGTGGGGATAAAGGGGATAACGTCGGTAGCGCCCATACGGGGATGCTGACCCTTATGCTTGGTCATATCGATCAGCTCAGTGGCTTTCTTGGTCATCTGGAAAGCCACTTCTTCGATAGCCGTGGGAGAGCCAACCATGGTAAACACGCAGCGGTTGTGGTCGCCGTCGGTCTGTACGTCCAGTACGGTGCAGCCGGGCACGGAATTGGCCACATCCACGATCTGCTGGAATACGACAGGATCCTGTTCCTTACTGACAGAAAAATTAGGTACACATTCAACGAGCTTTGCCATTTGAATTTTCCTCCTAAATAATAGTTCATTTTCGGCGGTGCAAGCCGCCCAAAGGCTTCTCCTCGAGGAGAAGCTGGCACGGCGTCAGCCGTGACTGATGTGGTGTGCGGTACAATGTTTCGATTACAATAGCATTTCGGCGAATTCGTAGCAAGTCAACGCCGCTTTGCGGCTACACCACACCCGCCCCTGCGGGGCACCCTCTCCTCCAGGAGAGGGCTTTTCTCAGAAAGCTTCAGGCGATTCCATATGTCTTCACATACACCATTGATGTTTCGGTTTACATCGGAATTGGCATATCGAAGCACCGTTAGACCCAGCGACCGCAGGTATTCATCCCGCACCGCATCTGCTTGCTTTCCTTCGGTTTCAAAATGTTGCGATCCGTCCAGTTCAATAACCAGCTTGGCTTCCGCAATATAGAAATCCACAATGTAATTCCCTATCACCTTTTGCGGTGAACCATGATTGGCAAGGTTTTCAGGAAATCATACCACAGAATACCGTAAAAACGAATACAATCGACGCAAGCGTAAGAACCGCCATGGAAACCACATAAAATACTTTTTCACGCGGCAACATTTCATTCCAGTGTTCTTTCTCGCGTTCCTTCCATTTCTTCATGGTTGATCTCCTTTGCGGTAGGGTGGGGCTTTATTTGACGACCTTGCCGCCCTTGATGACGGATTTGACCAGGTTGCTGCCAAAACGGTAGCAAATATAATCCAGATCCGGAGCATCCCAGATCACCAGGTCACCCTGCTTGCCGGGTTCCACGGAGCCAACCTTGTCTGCCATATCAATGGCAGCGGCGCCGTTGAGGGTCACGGCCGTCAGCACTTCCTCGGGGGTCAGCCGGTATTTCAGGCAGCCTAGGTTGATGACAAACTGCATATTCAGGCAGGGGCAGGAGCCGGGATTAAAGTCGGTCGCCATAGCCACCGGAACGCCGGCGTTTACCATATCTCTTGCCGGCGCAAAAGTGGCGCCCAGGATGAAGCTGGTGGCAGGGAGCAAACAGGCGATGACACCGGCCTTTGCCAGGACTTCGATGCCCTCGGGAGGACAGACGATCAAATGCTCCGCAGAGATTGCGCCCAGCTCACCTGCTAAAACCGATCCACCGATGGCTTCGATCTCATCGGCATGAATCTTAGGCCGCAGGCCATGACGGATGCCGGCCTCCAAAATCTGCCGGGCTTCCTCCACATCAAAGGTGTCCGCTTCGCAGAACACATCGTTATACTTGGCGATGCCCTGCTTGGCAACCAGGGGCATCATTTCCTCGCAGACCAGGCGGATGTATTCCTTTCTGTTCTGCTTGTACTCCTTGGGCACCAAATGGGCGCCCATAAAGGTGGCAACAATGTCCATGGCGTGCCGGTCATTGAGATTTTTGATCACCTGCAGCGCCTTCAGCTCATGCTCTGTTGCCAGGCCATAGCCGCTTTTGGCCTCCACAGTGGTGGTGCCAAACTGCAGCATTTCGTCCAGCGCAAGGCTTGCCTTGGCGGTCAGTTCTTCCTCGGTAGCCTGTCTTGTAGCGTTGGTGGACGACTGAATGCCGCCGCCGGCATTCTGAATATCCAGGTAAGTCTTGCCGTGGAGCTTCATGCCCAGTTCATTCTGCCGCCAGCCGCCGAAAATCAAATGGGTGTGGGCATCCACCAGACCGGGGGTCACCAGTTTGCCACCGGCATCCACCACGGTTTCACTGGATTTGGCCCGGGTTTTGCCGGAGCCCACCTCGGTGATCACCCCATTTTCAATGCGTACGAAGGCATCATACAGAAACTGCACAGCGCCCTGCGCCTCGCCGCTTTTGGCGGCGGTGCCCAAGGGAGTGGCCAGCAGGCCAATGTTTTTTATCAGCAAATTACCCATATTACTTGCCCTGTACCTGCTTCAATGCCGCGGCAACCATTTCCCGGTCGGCAACGTACGGCAGCGTGATGTGATCCTGGCCCTCGTACATCTTGTTGTACTCAGCCACAGTGGTCAGAGCGTTTTCATTGGTAGCCCAGGCCCGGCGGGAAACACCGATCATGGTATCCCAGGGCATGGACATTCTCAAAATGGTGTCCACTCTCTCGGAGCCGTCCAGCACCATGCCAAAGCCACCATTGATGGACTTGCCGATGCCGGTGCCGCCACCATTGTGCAGGGCGATCAGACTCATGCCGCGGGCAGCGTTGCCTGCGAAACAATGGGTAGCCATATCGGCCATGATATTGGAACCGTCCTTGATGTTGGAGGTTTCACGGAAGGGAGAGTCGGTGCCGCCGGTATCGTGGTGGTCACGGCCCAGCATAACAGGACCGATTTCGCCGTTACGAACCATCTCGTTGAACTTCAGAGCCAGGGACATACGGCCCATGGCATCCTGATACAGGATACGGCACTGGGTGCCAACAACCAGCTTGTTCTCTTTGGCATCCCGGACCCAAACGTAGTTGTCATAGTCCTGGTAGCGGCGGTTATGGGCCATGATATACTCAGCGGCAGCAGCGTCGGTCTTGTCCAGATCGTCGGGGTTGCGGCTCAGGCAGCACCAACGGAAGGGGCCGTAGCCAAAGTCAAACAGGCAGGGACCCAGAATGTCTTCCACATAGCTGGGGAACACAAAGCCGTCCAAATCGTTTTCGCCGTTCTTGCAGACAGCGGTAACGCCAGCATCGTAAACAGCCTTCAGGAAGGAGTTGCCGTAGTCGAAGAAATAAGTGCCCCGCTCATGGAAGGCGCAGATCATTTCGTAGTGATGGCGCAGAGTCTTGTCGACGAGGACCTTGAAGCCTTCGGGATCCTTGTCCAGCATCTCGGTGCGTTGTGCGAAGGTCAGGCCCTGGGGACAGTAGCCGCCGTCGTAAGGCACATGGCAGGAGGTCTGGTCGGACATGAGATCCACATGGACATTCTGTTCATACAGATACTCCAGCAGATCCACGATGTTGCCCAAATAAGCGATGGCGCAGGCTTCCCTCTTTTCCATCTTTTCGCGAGCCATGCGCAGAGCTTCTTCCAGGGAATCGGTCTTGGCGCTGACCCAGCCCTGCGTGTAGCGGGTCATAATACGGCTCTCGTCCACTTCCGCGATAATGCTGACAGCGCCGGCGATTTCCGCGGCCTTGCCCTGGGCGCCGGACATACCGCCCAAACCGGCGGTAACGAACAGCTTGCCGGCCAGGTTGCCGTCAGCGGGAATGCCCAGCTTCAGACGGCCTGCGTTCAGCAGGGTGTTGAAGGTACCGTGAACGATACCCTGGGGTCCGATGTACACCCAGCCGCCGGCGGTCATCTGGCCATAGTTGGCAACGCCCAGCGCGGCAGCACGGTTAAAGTTCTTCTGATCGTCAAAGGTGCCCACCATCAGACCGTTGGTGATGATGCAGCGGGGAGCCAGCTTATGGCTGTGGAACAGACCCAGAGGATGTCCGGACATGACAACCAAAGTCTGCTCGTCGGTCATCACTTCCAGATACTTCTTGATCAGACGATACTGCATCCAGTTCTGGCAGACCTGGCCGGTTTCACCGTAGGTAACTAGCTCGTAGGGGTACAGGGCCACATCAAAGTCCAGGTTGTTGTCGATCATAACCTGGAAAGCCTTGGCTTCCACGCAGTTGCCCTTGTATTCGTCAATGGGCTTGCCCCACAGTTTGCCCTCAGGACGGAAGCGGTAGCCGTAGATACGGCCGGTGGTTTCCAGCTCCTCGGCAAATTCCACAGCCATCTGGGCGTGGTGCTGCTGGGGGATGTAACGCAGAGCGTTGCGGATGGCCAGTTCCTTATCGGCCTGGGTCAAGGCAGCCTCACGGCGGGGAGCCCGGCGGTATGCCGGGTCAAAGCTGGGATATTCAGGAAGAACATCGTCCAGCATAATGGTCATAGCTTCACGGGGATCGAAATTCATAAGAAAGACCTCCAAATAATGATTAAAAGTTTCATGTAGGGACCGGCCTCCCGGACTGTCCTTACAGCTTTATTGCCAAATAGTTAAATTGCTTCACCGAAAACCAATGTGTCATCAAAAACAGGAATACCTGTCAGCCGGGAAATTTTCCGAAGCTGATCCTCTACAAAAACAGCATCCTCGGTAAAGGCCTGTAACAGCTCTGCAAGGTTACCAATATTGAGCAGCAAGGGTTTCCACACCGCAAGATCCGGCGTTCCCAATCCTGAAAGCTCGTCAATTTCTGCGAACAGTTCCGGTTCACCCAGCACAGATTTCTCTACCAACCGGCCATTATGATACAACTCCAACAGCGCAAAATCA
>JAZOBI010000003.1:0-40711 GCA_045595885.1 Faecousia sp.
CGTCGGAGTGGTCACCGAAGATGTTCAGAGCCTGAGCGGACACGGTACGGGCGGAAACGTGGAACACGGAGGGCAGCAGCTCGCCGGCGATCTTGTACATATTGGGGATCATCAGCAGCAGGCCCTGGGATGCGGTGTAGGTGGTGGTCAGAGCACCGGCGGCCAGAGAGCCGTGAACGGTACCTGCGGCACCAGCCTCAGACTGCATCTCAACGACCTTGACGGTGTCGCCAAAGATGTTCTTGCGGCCAGCGGCGCTCCACTGGTCGACGTTGTCGGCCATGGGGCTGGAGGGGGTGATGGGGTAGATGCCAGCTACTTCAGTAAATGCGTAACTGACGTGGGCGGCAGCGGTATTGCCGTCCATGGTCTTAAATTTTCTAGCCAAAATGTAATACCTCCTAAAGTATTCAAATTTTGTCCCGTATATCATAGCACTTTCTTTTCCGTTTGTAAAGCCAAAAAGGAACAGTTTTCTCGGAAAAATGTGCATAAAAATCTGCCCACCGGGTTAACGGTGGGCGGAAAGAACGGCGTTATTCACTGTAGTCGTAAATCTCCAGAAATTGGGAGAAATAATGGATGATGGAGTCCGACAGGATCATACCGTTGGAGGAGGCCACAATGTAATAATCCTCATCAGCAGAGGCTGGCTTGAGGATGAAAATTTCCTTCTCCAGGTCGATGGCAAAATCGAAAGGAGCAAGGGAATCGGTTTCTCTGTGGTACAGATATGCTTTCATGCAGTAATAGGGCAGATCCTGGTCTTCCTGTTCAATGGTAAAGGTCACATTCTCGTGATCAGAGGTATATTCGAATTTCGCGGATAGGGGAAGGGTGATGTTGATGGAATCCTCTTTGGTTGCATAGTCCGTGATGGAAACCACAAGCTGAGCGCTGTATTCTTCAAAAACGGTGCCTTCCGGAGAGATGACGGTGCATTTGAAAGATTTATTCAAATTATGGATCATGGGGTCTGCGGTTTCTTTGGTGACATTGGATTGACCGCATCCGAAAAGTGTGGACAGTAACAGAATCAGACATATCGTAAGGGAGCAGAATTTTTTCATTTTTGTGGGTTTCTCCTTTTTTGTAATTTATAGATAAAATACAAAGTGTTGCGGAATTAGTCAAGAGAAAAAGTGCTTGCGTCAGCTGAATTTTGCAAAACCGGTTGCCAAAGGATCCCCAATACTCTATAATCAACAACAAGGGAGGGATACGTATGGCATATTCCATTTATGGCGAATTACCGGGACATATCAAAGGTGTTTTGTTTGACATGGACGGTGTTGTGGTGGATACGGAGAAGCTCTACGCCCGGTTTTGGGCGGAGGCGGCCAATGCCCTGGGCTACCCTATGACCTACGAACAGGCGTTGGGTATGCGCAGCCTGAACCGGCAGGCCGGACAGGAAAAACTTAGCAGTTATTTTGGACCCGGTATCGATATTCTCCAGGTGCGCGCTATCCGCATTGAGCGCATGGAGGCGTATATTGATGCCAATGGGGTGGAGGCTAAGCCAGGCATTTTTGAACTGTTGGATTATTTGGACGAACGGGGCATTCCGGCAGCTATTACTACATCCTCCCCCAAAGAACGGGTGAAAAAGTATCTGGAGCCCCTTGGCCTGTATCACCGGTTCCCAAAGATCTGTACCGGTTATGAGGTAAGGCAGGGGAAACCGGCGCCGGATATCTATATTTTTGGCGCGGAAAGCCTGGGACTTCGGCCGGAGGCGTGTCTTGCGATTGAGGACTCCCCGGCGGGTGTTGAGTCGGCGTTCCGGGCGGGCTGCAGGACTGTGCTGGTGCCGGATTTGGACTGTGCAACGGATGAAATGCGGCAAATGCTGTACGCGGAGGCGGACAGCTTGCTGGATGTAATCGACCTGATTAAATGAAGAAGCCTTGCAGACAGCAAGGCTTCTATTTTTTTCTTGCCTTTCGGTGAATAATCGGTTATGATATCTAAAATGGGAGAGAAGGGGCGAAATGCATGATTTGCAGTGTACATACATTGGGAATCACCGGTATTCAGGGAAGTCCTGTGGTGGCAGAATGTTATATCTCCAACGGTTTGCCTGGATTTGACATTGTGGGATTGCCCGATGCCGCTGTTAAGGAGGCGCGGGAGCGTGTTCGTGCCGCGGCGAAAAATTCCGGATTTACCTTTCCGGTCAGCCGTATTACGGTGAATTTGGCTCCTGCCAATCTGAAAAAGACGGGCACACATTATGATTTGCCTATACTTTTGAGTATTCTTTCAGCGGCCGGTTCTGTGCGCCGACCGAAAAGCAGCTCCGCATTTATTGGCGAGGTGAGCCTGGAAGGTACGCTGCGTCCGGTGAACGGTGTGCTTCCGATGGCGCTGGCGGCGAAGAAGGCTGGTATCAAGGCGTTGTTTGTCCCCGCTGAGAACGCTGCCGAGGCGACCTTGGCCCGTGGCCCTGCGGTATATGGAATTCGCAATATCCGGGAACTGATCGCTGCGCTCAATGGAGAAACTACTCTGGTTGAAGAACCCATTTGGGTGCCCCAGAGGCAGGATCTGCATATTCCGGACTTCAAAGATGTGATGGGTCAGGAAAATGTGAAACGTGCCCTTGAAGTGGCAGCCGCAGGCAGCCATAATGTGCTGCTCATCGGTCCTCCCGGCAGCGGTAAGAGTATGCTCAGCAAGCGCTTGCCCGGAATTTTGCCGGATATGACCTGGGAAGAATCCCTGGAAGTGAGCCAGATCTACTCGGTAATGGGTTTGCTCACATCAAAGGCGCCGCTTGTTACACAACGGCCATTTCGAAGCCCCCATCACACCATCTCCAATGCCGGTCTTGCCGGTGGCGGCAGCAATCCCAGACCCGGTGAAATATCCATGGCTCACAAGGGCGTCCTGTTTCTGGATGAACTGCCGGAATTCCGCAAGGACACGCTGGATATGATGCGTCAACCCCTGGAAGACGGCCAGGTGACCATTTCCCGGGTTATCGGCGCTGTGACTTATCCTGCGGAATTTATGCTGGTGTGCGCCATGAATCCCTGTAAATGTGGATGGTATGGCGATCCTTCCGGGCGCTGTACCTGCTCAGATCGGTCTGTTCGGGAATACACAAGCCGGATATCGGGGCCTCTGCTGGACAGAATTGATATCGTTGTGGAAGTGCCGGCGGTGAAATTCGACGAGCTTCGCACACGGGCGGAAGCAGAAACCTCTGCCGATGTCAAGCAGCGGGTGGATGGGGCCCGGGAAGTGCAGCATCAGCGTTTTGCGGGCGATGGAGCTATGTGTAATGCACGGATGGGTCCGGAGGAGATGCGGAAATTCTGCTCCCTGAGCGAAGCCTGTGCCGCCCTTATGAAACAGGCTTTCGATGCTATGGGCCTGACGGCAAGAAGTTATGACCGGATTTTGAAGGTTGCCAGAACGGTGGCTGATCTGGATGGCAGCGAAGATATCCAGCCCCAACATATTGCGGAAGCAATTCAGTATCGGGCTGTGAATTTGGGAAATCGATAATATATACTGTCATCGCGAACCAGTGCGCACACTGGTGTGGCGGTCTCCTGAAGACTCCTGAGGCCTATGGGGATTGTCACGGCCCTGCGGGCCTCGTAATGACCGGGATTTTGTGAGGTAATTATGAAGGAAATTTTCTTATTGAAGTTAGGCGAAATTGTACTCAAAGGTGCTAATAAGCGCCAGTTTGAGGCAAGACTTCGCCAAAATGTCCGCCGCAGAATGAAGTTTTACGGCAATTTTGACGTGTATTTGATGCAATCCACCGTCTATGTGGAGCCCATGGACGATGAATGTGATGTAGACGGGGCGTGGGAAGCCTGCCGCAGCATTTTTGGCGTGGTAAGTCTGTGCCGATGCCGGGCTTGTGACAAGAATTTGGATGCTATTTTCAGTGCCATTGAAGAATATCTGGGCGATGACCTGGATTGCGCCAAGTCCTTCAAGGTGGAGTCCAAGCGTTCGGACAAGGCGTTCCCGCTGGGTTCCATTCAGATTTCCCAGGAAATCGGCGGCCGTCTGGCTGAAGCGCATCCTTCTGTTGCGGTGGATGTACATCATCCCGATTATACCGTATTTGTAGAGATCCGGGATCTGGCTGCTTATGTTCACGGGCCTGCTGAGTCCGGCGCGGGCGGTTTGCCTACCGGCGCGGCAGGCAGAGCGATGTGCCTGCTTTCCGGCGGCATCGACTCTCCCGTGGCGGCCTATATGATGGGTAAGCGGGGCCTGGAGATTGAATGTGTCCACTTCTTCAGCTATCCTTATACTTCTCAGCTGGCTAAGGATAAGGTGATCGAACTGGCTCGTTTGGTGACCCGGTATACCGGCAAGATGACGCTGAATGTGGTTTCCTTTACGGAGATACAGGAAGCGATCCGGGATAACTGTCCAGAGGAATTCTTTACGCTGATCATGCGCCGGTTTATGATGGAAATCTCTCAGCGAATTGCCCTGCACGATGGCTGCGGCGCGCTGATCACCGGCGAGAATCTGGGCCAGGTTGCAAGTCAGACCATGGAGGCTATGACGGTTACCGGCGCGGTGGTGGATATTCCCATCTTTATGCCGCTGATCGGCTTTGACAAGGAAGAGATCGTAACTATTGCCCGGAAAATCGGTACGATGGAAACTTCCATCTTGCCCTATGAGGATTGTTGTACCGTGTTCACGCCCAAGCATCCCAAGACAAAACCCACTTTGGAGCAGGTGGCGAATGCGGAGCGGAAACTGGATCGGGAAGCGCTGATTCAGCGGGCTTTGGAGAATATTGAACGGATTAAGGTGGCTTACCATGATGATGACAGCATTTGAGATTATCGAACAATTGCAGGGTAAGACCCTGGTTACCGCGGAAAGCCTGACCGGTGGCGGTGTTGGCGCTATCCTTACAACGGTGCCTGGCGCTTCTAAGGTATACAAAGGCGGCATTATTTGCTATGTGGACGAAGTGAAAAGAGGCGTGCTTGGTGTGACCAGGGATGCTCTGGAATCCCATGGCTCCGTGTCGGAAATCGTGGCGCGTCAAATGGCTTTGGGCGCAAGACGTGTGCTGCATGCGGACATTGCGGTGTCCGTCACAGGTTTGGCCGGTCCCGATGGGGATGCGTTTGGCAATCCTGTTGGCACTGTGTTTATTGGGTATGCCGACGCATATTCCACCCGCGTCCGGGAATTCCATTTTCACGGCGATCGGGAGGATGTCAGGGATCAAACCATTGAAGCAGCACTGGAGATTATTCTGGAAAACGCATAAAACATACCCTCCGGGATCACCCGGAGGGCTTTTTGCGGAAATTACAAGCGGAATTCTACGGTTTTCTCTGCGATCAACTGATTATCGGCATCATAAAGTCGGACTATGGCCGGAATCACGATATCCTGATAATTGGAAGCCGGTAATTCACGGCTTGCGATGGTGGAAATGATGCCCAATGCTTTGGCGCTTTGCTCGCTGGTAGAGGTCAGTGTAAATCGGAAGTGGCCGCCTTCATTTTGGATTGACTTGGCGGCAAAGAGATGATTGTATTCGACAGTAACGATCTGGCTGTTGGAGTGTATTTCCTGATTGCCCACTACTTTAACCTCTATTTCCGCCCACACCGCATCTGGGTGGCTATGGAAAACATATACCGGCAAATCAATATTTGCAAAGGACCAAAGTCCAGCACGGACATTTGGCGCCACAGCCAAGGTAATATCGCCCGTTTTCTCGAAGTAGGTGAGCGTGTACCGGTCTTCCAGCCGATTTTTACCATTTTTATATCCAACGGTTAATTCGAACTTTCCGAAGAAACATACGCCGTATTCGCTTTCGCCAACGATTAGTTTTTCGTATTCATAGTGATCTGTGTTGATATCCACAATTTCACACGGGCCAATCATATGCGCCTTTTCGGCCCGGCGAAATTCCTGGGTTAGTGAGAAAGTCGGGCAGCCGATGGATATGTAGAAAGCAAGTATCAGAATGATAGCCAGTACGATGTTCAGAACAGAAGATATTGAGCGGGGAACTCCAGGGAAAATCTTGCGTTTTTTCATCAGAGTTCACCTCCTGACAGGTCGATTCGTATACACATTTCCCTGCCGTCACGAGTGTAATAAATATCTATCCAATCCGCTCCGGTTGCAGGAAAGCCGTTGATCCAGCACTCGTGGGTGTAAGTAAATAATCCCGTTTGACCGCCGTTTGGAATGATATATGGCTGATCATCCATGATATCTTTGTAAGAACCATATATATTACCAAGGCTGTCTACCGCATGGAGCTGGGAACTGACAGTGTTCTGATCAGGATATAAACCGAAATATGTTTCCTGCTCTGTCCATGGAAGCCAGCTGAATTGCTCCATTCGAAAATAAAACCGGGTGATTTCCGTTCCATCCGAGGCAGGTTCCGTGAATATGACCGCATCGGTCACCGTGAAAGTACTTCCGTCGGAACTGGCTTTGACGTTTGGGTTTGAGATGTGGTGTAATGTTCTGCCGGTGTCGCCGCCGTAGGATGACTTGTCGTAGACATCGAAATTTTTGTACTGCGTATATCCAAAACGGAGTTTTGTTGCATAGTTCCATATTGGAAGCAGGCTCAAACATAGAAGAATGATCAGCGCTATGCGGCTGAACCGAAGCATATATCCCCAGAAAGGGCGATGGATGGCAGCAAGCTGATGCGCAATATCCTGGGAGTCGCCCATTGATCGTATGACCAATTCCACTGCTTCATCGGGTTCGCATCCTTTTTCAACGAGAGCATCGTAGTGGTCCTCCATGTGGCTGCGAAGTTCATTTGAAACGGCTTCCCGGTCCGGTCCAAACCGAATCAGGAATGTGGCCTTCATGCACCACTTAGAAAACTTAAGATTTTTCATAGGGCTACCTCATACGGCGGGAGAATAACCAATGACAGTATTGATCTTTTCGGAAAAAAGCTTCCACTCCTGTTCCTTGTATTTCAGTTGTTGTATTCCGTTGCGGGTTAATGTGTAATATTTCCTTTCCCGGCCGGAGGGGGCAGTTTTGCTGTAGGATTTGACAAAGCCTTCTTTTTCCAGCACGTGAAGCAGGGGATAGAGGGTACCCTCTTTCAAATGGAAAGTATCATCGGAACGCCTGGCCAGTTCTTCAATTATTTCATAACCGTACTTATCGCTGTCTTTCAGCAGTGACATCACCAACATAGGTGTGGAGCCTGAAAGCAGACTTTTTCCAATTTTCATCTGACGACCTCCTATACCTAGATTATCTAGGTATATTATACATAGATAATCTAGGTATGTCAAGTGTTTTTTTACATTTCTGTAAAAACACGGAGGGAAGTCTTGCATTCCGGATAAACTATATGATAAAATATGTAAAATGCGTAATTCGGAGGCAATCAATGGCTGAGAAAATCAAAAATCTTATTCACAAGCACTGGGATATTGTTACCTATTTGTTTTTTGGTGTATTGACTACGGTTGTCAATTATGTTGTTTATTTTCCTTGCTATAACTGGCTGCATTTGTCCGCTTCTGTCAGTAATGTGATCGCCTGGATCTTCGCGGTAGCCTTTGCATATGTGACCAACAAGCCTTTTGTATTCAAAAGCCATGATTGGTCGATGAAGGTGGTGGGACCGGAACTGGTAAAGTTTGTGGGGTGCCGTGTAGGCTCCGGTTTTTTGGAAACACTGATTATCTGGGTCTTTGTCGATATCCTTGCCTGGAATGGAAATTTGGTAAAAATCGTGACCAGTGTGCTGGTGGTGATTGTCAACTATGTTGGCAGTAAGCTGCTGGTATTTACGAAAAAGAATTAACGAAACAGACCGCGGGATCGCTTGCTGGGCGAGCCCGCGATTTTTTGTACAAAAGTTGTAAAATTTACAAAATAGCCATATAATTCTGGGATAATTATGTGTTATGATAGAAAGAGATTTTGTGGAATGGAGGGAAATGTGTGGCTTTTGTAGAATTTGATAACGTTGGCAAGGTCTATCAAACGGGTGAGGTACAGATCAACGCGCTGCATAATGCCAGCTTTACCGTGGAAAAAGGGGAACTGGTTGTCATCGTCGGCCCATCCGGTGCCGGTAAAACCACACTTTTGAACATTTTGGGTGGTATGGATACCCTGACATCGGGTACCGTATTTTTGGATGGAAAAAGCATTTCCGGCATGAACCAGAAGTATCTGACTGAGTATCGCCGGCAGGATGTGGGCTTTGTTTTCCAGTTTTACAATCTTGTTGGCAATCTGACTGCGCTGGAAAATGTGGAACTGGCCAACCAGATTTGCAAGCATCCTCTGGATGCTGAGCAGGTACTGAAGGATGTGGGATTGGGGCATCGGCTGAAAAATTTCCCCAGCCAACTTTCCGGCGGTGAACAGCAGCGTGTGGCCATTGCCAGGGCTTTGGCAAAAAATCCCAAGTTGCTGCTGTGCGATGAGCCCACTGGCGCGCTGGATTATCAAACCGGTAAATCCATTTTGAAACTGCTGCAGGAAACCGGAAAAAGAACCGGCATGACGGTGATTATCATTACACACAACGGCGCTTTGACAGCTATGGCAGATCGGGTGATTCGGGTAAAGAACGGTACGGTGGAGTCCATCAGCATCAATGAACATCCCCAGGATATTTCGGAGATTGAATGGTAATGAGAAAGAATGTAACGGGAAAGAATCTGCTTCGTACCATCAAAAATTCTTTTGGACGATATCTTGCTATCATGCTGATCATCGCTTTGGGCGCGTCCATGTTTGTGGGTCTGCTCAGTACGAAAACGGACATGGTGGCTACAGGCCAAAAATTCCTGGACGAGCAGAATATGTTTGATCTTCTTCTGCTCAGTACATATGGCTGGACCCAGAAGGAAGTGGATGCGATCCGACAGATGGCGGGTGTGGCGGATGCGGAAGGACAGATCGGCATGGATGCCATAGTTTACTATGGTGAGGATGCGGAAGGTTCTGTCTATCAGCTCCATGCCATACCGCAGCGGATCAATCAAGTGTATCTGCTTGGTGGCAGAATGCCAACATCTCCAAATGAATGTCTGGTAGACGGTTTCCATGTTGGCGACGAAGTACTGGGTACAAAGATCACGATTGCCGGTGAAAACAATGAAGAAACGCTCGAAAGCATGGCGCACCACAGTTTTACGGTGGTGGGCTATGTCAGTACGCCTCTTTATATGGATATGTCCCGGGGAAGTACAAATTTGGGAAACGGCTCGGTGGCCGGATATTTGTATTTCATGCCGGAAGCTTTTTCTATGGATGTCTTTACGGAGATTGCCGTGACGATGGAAGCGGACTATGCCATTTATTCCGATGCGTTTGCGGAAGCTTTGGAACAGATGGCGGAAGAACTGGAGCCCCATGTGACGATTTTGGCCAATGACCGGTTTGCCTCCGTGAAAGATGAGGCTGAACAGGAATACGCGGACGGATTGCTGCAATACGAGGAGGGCCTTTCTGATTTTGAAGAGGGCCGTGAAACAGCGCTGCAGGAATTGGCGCAGGCTCTTGAGAAGCTGGAGTCGGCGCAGCAGGAAATCGATGATAACCGGGTAACGATGGCCGATGGCTACGCAAAACTGGAGGATGCCCAGGCGCAACTGGATGAACAGGCTGCTTTGCTGATGGCATCCAGGCAGGAATTGACCGCAACCAAAGCGAATACATATCAGCAACTGGCTGCGGCTTACGCCGAACTGTCTGCGCAGTCAACACAGATCACAGAGGGCTTGGCCCAAATTGAGGAAGGTCTTGCGCAGATTGACGCGGGTTTGGTTCAGATTGATGAGGGTATTACTCAAATCGAAGATGGCCTTGCCCAGATAGAAGAGGGACTTGTACAGCTGGAGCTTGGTATCGCCTTACAGCAGGCCCAGGTTGTTATGCTGGAAGCTTCCATAGTGTCCATGGAAAATTCCCTTTTCCCCATAGAAACGGTTTTGGAATCGCTCAAACAGCAGCTGGCGCAGGCGCAGGAACAGCTGGACGCATTGCTGAAGCAGAAGGAAGAGGCCCTGGCAATGCAGGAGGAGTATTCTGCTTTGAAGGAGCAGCTTCAGCAGCAGCGTCAGCAGCTGTTGAATCAAAGAGAAGAATTGCTGCAGACACAGATCGAACTGAACAAGGGAATGGAACTTGTACAAGTAGGTATGTTGCAGCTGCAGAGCAACCAGGCCCGGGCAGACGCGGAATTTGCCGCTGCGGAAGCCCAGATTGAAGCGGGACAACTGCAAATGGATGGGGCTCAGGCAGAAATAGATGCCTCCAGAGCCGAACTGGATGCTGCCACGGCGGCGCTTAATGATGCCCAGGCGGAGCTGGATCTTGGCTGGGCGGAATACGAAGAAGGCAGAATTCAGGCAGAGCAGGAGCTGGCACAGGCGGAACAGGAACTGCTGGATGCGGCTGCAAAGCTGGAAGATGCCCGGGAAACCATTGATTCCCTGGAACCGGCGGAAGTGTACATCCTGGATCGCAACACCAATGCTGGATATATCGCTCTGGACAACAATTCCGATATCGTATCCGGCGTTTCCAGAGTATTTCCCGCCTTTTTCCTGTTGGTTGCCGCGCTGGTATGCATTACCACCATGACGCGAATGGTGGAAGAGGAGCGCACCCAGATCGGCACCATGAAGGCACTGGGTTACAGCAATTGGCAAATCATCAGCAAGTATATCTTTTACGCCGGCAGCGCCGCCGTGTTGGGCTGCGGTTTGGGCACGATTCTTGGCAGTGTGGTATTCCCGACCATTTTGTGGAATGCCTATAAAATTATCCTGAACATTAGGCCTAATATTGTTTTGAAAATTGATTGGGCGCTTTGCGGTGTGGTGGTACTGGTTTACACGGTTGTTATGCTGGTTGTCACATGGTACTGCTGCCGCAGGACGCTGCGGGAAGTGCCTGCGGAACTGATCCGCGCCAAGCCCCCTACATCCGGTAAGAAGATTTTACTGGAGTATTTTCCATTCTGGAAACGTTTTAGCTTTTTGAACAAGGTGATGCTTCGTAATGTATTCCGCTATCGGCAGAGAATGCTTATGATGCTCGTTGGCGTGGGTGGCTGTACAGCCTTGCTGCTTACCGGTTTCGGCTTGCGGGATTCCCTGGTGAATATCGCAACCGATCAGTTTGAGAAAGTGACCGTATATGATCTTTCGGTGTATTTTAGCGGAAACCAGGATGACAGCCAGCAAAAAGTCTTTGCCGATGAACTGGGGCATATGTCGGAACGGGAGATGTTTTTCTACCAGACCAGTGTGGAATTGGATTACGCTGGCAGTGTCCGCGAACTTTACATGATCGTATCAAATGAGAATGTGAAAGAGTTTATCTATTTTACGGAAAATGGACAACAGCTGGGTATGCCGGGATTACATGAAGCGTTTTTGAGCGCCGGCATGGCAGAGAATTTGGGTATTGCCACAGGGGATACGGTTTTGCTTCGGGACGCGGATATGCGGTCGCTGGAAGTGATGGTTACCGGAATCTATGACAACATGGTATCTAATTACATTGTGATCACTCCGGAAACCTATTTGGCACAGGTTGGCACGGAACCCGGTTATCAGATGGCCTTTGTCAATGTGGCGGAATACCTGGATGTGCATGAG
Organism: Faecousia sp.; assembly: GCA_045595885.1. Taxonomy (GTDB): domain Bacteria; phylum Bacillota; class Clostridia; order Oscillospirales; family Oscillospiraceae; genus Faecousia. The sequence continues at coordinate 11,637 of JAZOBI010000003.1, forward strand.
GTGGCAGCCAAAATTGGAGCCATGGAAGGTGTTATGAGTGTGATGATCTGTCAGGATACTGCCCAGCAGGTCACCTCTATGCTGGATGCCTTGGATCTGGTGGTGATTACGGTTGTGATTTGCGCCGGCGCCTTGGCGGTGATCGTTCTGTATAACCTGACCAACATCAATATTACTGAGCGGATCCGGGAAATCGCTACCATCAAAGTGTTGGGCTTCCACAGCATGGAATCGGCAATGTATGTATTCAAGGAGAATCTGCTTTTGACCGGTTTCGGCGTGGTGGTTGGTATGTTGGTGGGTAAATATTTGCTTGCGTTTGTGGTCAGTCAAATCAAGGTGGATATTGTGTTCTTTGAGCCGCAGATCAGTCTGTTTTCCTGCATCTTGGCGGTGATTTTGACTGTGCTTTCCGCTGTGTTGGTGGACTTTCTGCTCTATTTTATGCTTGAGAAGATCAACATGGCTGAAGCCCTGAAGTCTGTGGAATGATTCTGCGTGTCCTTTCCAATTTTCACAAAACATGGTTGCGTTTTGAGGAAATTCATGGTAGTATGACCACTGTGATTTGATACCCTGAAAGATCAATATCTTGCAGAAATGAATGGAGGAGAATTTTGTATGAAGAAAATGAACAAGTTGCTTAGCATCCTTCTTGCCCTGGCTATGGTTCTGTCCCTGTCTTTCTTTGCCTATGCGGCAGAGGATGAGGAGGAAGTGATTCCCGATCCGGCTGGTCCTGTAGATTGCGTAATGCCCGGTACCCTGGAGTATAACTTTGCCACGGATCTGGATGCCACCGCCGGTGTTATTTTCCGCTGGACCGCCACGGCTGATGGTGAACTGAGCGTGCCCAGAATGGGTGACAACTATATGACCAATGTGCTGATCAACGGTACATACGGTGAGATCGGTGACTATGGTTATGTGGTTAAGACCAATGATGTGGTGGATTTGATTGTTTACGGCTATGGCGCCGGATCCGTCAGCGTTTCCGTGGAATTTGATATTTCCGGCGGTTCCGATTGGTCTGCTGTGGGTACTGCCGAGAATCCTGAGGTGATCCCCTCTGTTGGCGTTGCTATGGAAAAGACTTTGGAGTCCGGTGAATACTACTATCAGTTCACTGCTGTTTGCGATGATGAACTGGTAATTTCCACCACCGGCGATGGCACCCACAACATGGAAGTCTATATCAACGGCGATACCACCATGATTTATTCCAACTGGGATAATGATGGGGAATATATCAAGCTGCCTGTGGCTGCAGGGGATGTGCTGACCATGAAGGTCTATTTCGATTGGCCCGGCGCAGGCACCATCTCTTTTGAGATCAGTGGTGTCCAGCATAACCAGACGAGCCCTGTGAATCCCGATTCCAACCAGCCTACCGGTGATGCGATTTTTGCTGTTTTGGCCATGATGACCCTTTCCGGCATGGGCTTGACTGCTCTGATTTCCCGGAAGAAATAAGGATTGTAGAATAATTTCCGCCGTGTATTCTTGCGATACACGGCGGTTTTCTATTTGTTGGAAAGAAGATGTTGCTTTAGGAAGAGGATGGCTTCCCGGTAGCCGGCAATGCCGTGTCCTGCGATGGTTTTGATACAGGCCATGCCGGCGTAAGAAACCTGCCTGAAGGCTTCTCGCTTTGAAAGATCGGAAATATGCACCTCTACGGCTGGAATATTGACGGCTTTCAATGCGTCCAGAATGGCAATAGAGGTGTGGGTATAGGCAGCCGGATTGATCACGATGCCGTCGAATTGTCCGTAGGAATCCTGTATCTTATCCACAAGGAATCCTTCATGGTTGGATTGGAAATGGGAAACGAAGATATTTTCTTCCTTTGCGGTGCTTTCCAACAGCCCCAAAAGGTCGGCATAGGTTTCGGTGCCGTAAACATTTGGCTCGCGAATACCTAACAGGTTGATATTGGGACCGTTCAGAATGAGAATTTTCATTGCAGCACCTCCAATATGGCGTTGACGGCATCCTCTGCTGTGCCGTTATTTTCAATGGCATGGTCGGCAAATTGGCTGTACAGGGTCTGGCGGGCTTGATACATTTCCTCAATATTTCCGGCGATGGAAAGGGGGCGTCCTTCTGTCGGAAGCCGATCCAATTCCCGCCGGAGCCAGAATATGGTGCCGTTTTGATGGAGCAGAGGATAATTCCTCCCACGGGTGACACAGCCACCGCCGGTAGCGATTACAAGGCCGGATTGCTTGCCCAATTCGGCCAATACCTGGGTTTCCAATGAACGGAAGACTTCTTCTCCGTCTTCAGCAAAAATGCGGGGTATGGTTTTTTGCGCAATTTTGATGATTTCCGCGTCCGCATCCACAAATGTTTTGCCGGTTTTCTCCGACAAAAGTTGGCCAATGGTGGATTTTCCACAGCCCGGCATACCGATGAGCACTATGTTTTCTGTTTCCGGTTTCAGGATCCGGTAAATTACCTCAATGGGTTTGACATCATCGGATCTGTCAGTAAAGTGCTTTGCGGCTAAGACGGCTTGGGAAATCAGCATCCACAGGCCGTTTTCTGCCACAATACCGCGCTTTTCCGCATCCATCAGCAGTTGGGTTCGTGCAGGATTATAGATGATATCCAGCACACCTTCCAAATGTGGGAATTGGTTTAGATCTACGGGGGAAAAGCCGGTGTTTGGGTACATACCTACCGGAGTGGTGTTGACAATCAGCGCCGCGTCGCGATGCAGATGCAAATTCTGATAATGGTTCTCGCCGCTGCGGGAAATGACGACGGTTTGACCGCCTGCGCTTTGCAGTACTGCCTGCACCACCTTAGAAGCACCGCCGTTTCCCAAAACCAGGCATTTTTTGCCGGCAGGGGACAGGCCGCTTTTATAAAGCATGGAGTAAAAGCCCCAATAGTCGGTGTTCAGCCCCACCAGCTGATTCTCCCGGCGGATGATGGTATTGACAGCCCCAACCTTCTGCACGATGGAACTGACAGAATCGAGATAGGGGATTACCGTCTGCTTATAGGGCATGGTCACATTGACGCCGTCCCAATCACCGCAGCGCAAAAAGGTTTCCAGTTCTTCCGGTTCTTTTTCGAAGAGATGGTATTCATATTTGCCCAGCAGTCTGTGGATCCGGGGAGAATAGCTATGCCCAAGCTTTCGGCCAAGTAAGCCGCATTTCATGTCAGATCACCTCGTTGTAACTTCCCAGATAAGAGAATTCTTCACACAGATCATCCAATTCGCAGATAAGAAGGACAAATTCGTCAGAATAGACGGAAGTTTCCAGGTCGAAATAGAACATAGCCCGGAAATTTTGCCCGGAAATGGGCCGGGATTCCAGTCGAACCACATTGATACCAAGGGTATAAAGGCGGGATAGAACCTTGTACAATGCGCCGGGCCGATCGGAAAGGGCCATACATATGCTGCTGCGGTCGGCACCCGGGTAGATCTCCAGCTTTTTGCCGACACAGATGTATTGGGTTTGATCACTGAGGCGGAAGCATCGAATGATGAATAGATTTCGGTCGGTCAGTTGGTCATAAAGCTGCTTTACACTCTGCTCTACAGGAATCAGACCGTAGCCGCACATTCCCTGGGAAACGGCGGAAAGGATACCTTCTGTATTCTTGAAGGGTAAAGTAGAGCAGTTGCCAAATAACTTTTGGCACACCATTTGCGCATCGGAAGTATGGGAAGCAGGGCAGGCAACTACCACATTCCGTGGCAGCCTGTTAGGTGTGGCTCGAATCGCTTCTCTGATTTGGGTATAGGCGGCGGTTTGAGTGGCATTCCGCGCAGACTGATAACCTCGGCTCAGCTCAAACAGAAGATCGTACAGCACTTTGGTGTATACCGCCATATCAACACCTGCTTTCGCGGCCACATCCAAGAGCTTTTCCTGCTCCCGGGATGGAGCCAATATGGGCAGGCCGTGTTCCTTTTTGTAATCGGCGATTCGCGCGGAAACCTCCATGCGCTGCACGAACAGCTGCACAAGCTGATCGTCTATTTGGTCGATTTCGTTTCTTAATTCTTTCAGATCCATTCAGATTCCTCCCAGGATCAAATCATAGATGGCGATGGCAGCGGCTGCTTCCACCACGGGCACGGCTCTTGGGACGATACAGGGGTCATGACGACCCTTGATTTCGATAGTGACTTCTTCCATAGTTTTCAAATTAACGGTTTTCTGAGGCTTGCTGATGGACGGCGTGGGCTTGAAGGTTGCCGTGAACACCAGAGGCATTCCGTTGGAAATGCCGCCGAGAATGCCGCCGCAATGATTGGATAGAGTTTTGATAACACCGTTATCCACTTTATAGCAGTCGTTGACCAGACTGCCACAGGCGATGCTGTAGGCATCGCCCTGCCCGAATGCTAAAGCTTTGACGGCAGGAATTGCGTATATGATTTGCGCGATTTTCGATTCCAAACCCTCAAACATGGGGCCGCCCAATCCGGCAGGAAGGCCCATGACAGCACATTCGATGGTACCGCCAACACTTTCACCTTCGGCTTTTGCCTTGACGATAATTTCCTGCATTTGGTCCGCCGCTTCCCGGGATAAAGTGGGAAAGTCAGTTCGGATTTTGTCCAGATCAGGGTTCAAAAGACGAAAGTACTCTCCCTCCATCAATCCGATTTGGACAATGTGCGCTCCGATGCGGATGCCCATTTCTTCCAGCCATTGTTTACACATACCGCCGGCAATACATAAAGGCGCTGTCATACGACCGGAAAAGGGGCCGCCACCGGACATATCAAAGTCAAGGCCGTATTTTATCCAGGCGGTGTAATCAGCGTGACCGGGTCTTGGAATGTATTTCAGCTCCTCATAGTCTGCCCGCCGGACATTTTGATTTTCGATGACCGCGGTGATGGTTTTACCGTTGGTGATGTGGTCTGTAAGTCCGGATCGGAACAGGGGAGTATCCTCTTCTTTCCGGGAAGTGGACCAGGGGAAATTGCCCGGTGCCCGGCGGTTGAGAAAATCCTGAAGCGCCTTCCGATCAACCGGTTTTCCGGCAGGAATCCCATCCAGGCTCATGCCGATTTCCGGTGCGTGGGAGGCGCCGAAAATGGTCAGTTTTAAGTTTTCACCGTAAGAACTGGTCATATTTGCCTCCCAAAAATTGATAGTCTTCCCAAAATCTGGGGTAGGATTTTTCCACACATTCTGCGCCAAGAATGGTTACAGGCTCTTTACAAACAGTAGCTGCAATAGCAGCTGCCATGGTAATTCTGTGATCGCCGAAGCTACTGACGGTGCCGCCATGCAGGCCGGTTCCCATAATTTTCAGGGAATTTTCAGAAGCTACAGCCTTGCCGCCAAGGGCGTGGATCATATGGACTATTGCATCGACCCGGTCGGATTCTTTGTGGCGAAGTCTTTGAACATCCGTAAATACAGCGCCTTTGTTGGCGGCTGCGAAAACAGAAAGTATGGGGATCAGATCGGGAATATCCTTTGCGGAAATGGTGCTGCTTGTTTTTTCCAGCATAGGTAATATTCCCAGGATGGAGCTGTCTCCCTGGATAGAATTGTAATCAAGATTGCAGATGGATAGTCCGTTTGACCCTAAATATACGGCAGTGAACCAAAACGCGGCGCTGCTCCAGTCACCCTCTACCGGAATGGTGCCAGGGGAATGGTATTGGGGCGCCTGGAATGATCGCATAGCGGCTTGGGTCATGGCAATATAGGGTTCGGACCCAGGTTTGCCAATGATTTCAAAGGTGGAGTTTGGCAGCAATGGCAGAGCAAACAGTAGTCCGGAGATGAATTGACTGGAGACGCTGCCGTCCATGCGATAGTGACCCGGGCGAAGCTGACCGGAACAACGGATGGTGTTGGCGGTTGGCCTGGAAAGGTGGCATCCCATGCGTTCCATTTCCTCCCACAAAGGGGAAAGAGGACGGTCCGGAAGTCTGCCCTCCAGCAGGAAGGTTGCATCGACACCCATAGCACCCGCAATAGGCAACAGAAAGCGCAAAGTGGAACCGCTTTCCTTACAGGGAAGAAGGGGATTTACCGGGATCCTGGAAATCGGAATAATGGAATAGCCGCCTTCCGAGCGGGTAATATCCGCGCCCAATGCCCGTAAACAATCAACGGTTGCTTCTATATCCCGGTTGGTTTCCGGGCAGATGAGCTCGGTGGGGTTGTCAGAAAGGGCGGCGCAGATCAAGTAGCGGTGAGCCATGGATTTGGAGGGGGGAACCTCCACGGTTCCGCGCAACAAGCCGGGTTGAATGGTGATGTTCATTTATATACCTTCTTCAATCAAGGTCTTTAGGGCTGTTACAGGCATATTGGAAATGGAGCAGTGACCAATTGTATCTGGGATGATCAAGTCGATGGAATTTCCACTGCGTTTCTTATCGGAAAGGGTGGCTTCGAACAGCGCGCTTGCTGAGAAATGGGTGGTTGTCGGCAACAAAAATTGCTGTAAAAGGGTCACAATGCGGTTTGTATGGGGAAAATGAGCGCCACGGCAGACTGCGGCAATACCGATGGCCACGGCGTGTCCGTGATAGATGGAATAGTTGCTGCATTTTTCGATGGCGTGGCCGATGGTGTGTCCAAGATTCAGCAGCATTCGCGCGTCGGCGTCCCTTTCATCCAGCATTACAATATCCCGTTTGTATGTGATACATCTGGAAATTACGGTTTCCCGGTCAAAATTCAATCCGGTCGTTTCCAAATGAGAAAACAGATCGGGGTCAAATAATAGAGCGTATTTGATGACTTCCGCGCAACCATCACAGAAAATATCATCCGGAAGTGTGTTCAGTACATCCAGATCGCAAAGTACGGCTGCGGGCTGCCAGAAGGCCCCACAGAGATTTTTGCCAACGGTCAAATCAATGCCCGTTTTACCGCCAACAGAAGAATCCACCATGGCAAGCAATGTGGTTGGCAGTTGTATATAGGGAATGCCCCGCAGGTAGGTCGCGGCGGCAAAACCGGCCAAATCACCAACTACGCCACCGCCCAGCGCCAGGATGCAATCGCTGCGTGACAGATGATTTTCAGCCAGAAAATTCAGTAAATCATGAAAAGTGTGGAAATTTTTACTGTTTTCGCCTGCGGAAAACACAAAGCTGTAAACTGAAAGACCGTTATCGCGCAAACGGTTGCTTACAATATTTCCGTAAATTGGCCATACATTGTCATCACTGACAATGCAAACACATTGAGCGCCGGTCATGGTGCATACGGTTTCCCCAACGGTTTGCAATAAGCCGTTACCGATGCGGACAGGGTATTGCCTGGAAACGGTTACATCAATCTGTGTCATACAATGGCCTCCCGTATTTTTGCGATACGCAGGCTCAAATCCGCAAACTGTTCCGGCGTCAGAGATTGGGCGCCGTCGCAAAGGGCATTGGGCGGATCGTTATGGACCTCGATCATAATGCCGTCAGCGCCGGCTGCGGTGGCGGCCAGGGCCATGGGAGGTACCAGAGAGGTGTTTCCTGTGGCGTGGCTGGGATCCACAATCACAGGCAGGTGACTCAATTCACGCAGGGAAGGCACAGCGGAAAGATCCAGTGTGTTACGGGCATGGGTTTCGAAGGTGCGGATGCCGCGTTCGCAAAGGATAATGTTTTCGTTGCCCTCGCTCATGATATATTCGGCGCTCATCAGTAGTTCTTCCAATGTGGAGGACAAACCGCGCTTGAGAAGTACCGGGATTTTCGCGCGGCCTACTTCTTTCAAAAGCTCGAAATTCTGCATATTACGGGCGCCGATTTGGATCATATCAATATTGTAGAAATGATTCAGATGGTGGATGTGTACCAATTCGCTGCAGACCGGAAGTCCGGCTGCTTTTCCGGCGGAACGGAGTAAGTCCAAACCGGGTTCGCCCAGTCCCTGAAAAGCATATGGAGAGGTGCGGGGTTTGAACGCGCCGCCACGCAGAATGGAAGCGCCGGAGGCTTTTACACTTTGGGCCACCTGGATCATCTGCTCCTCAGATTCCACACTGCAGGGTCCTGCAATAATGGAAAAATGACCGCCGCCGAAGCGGGCATTTCCCACGGAGATGATGGAATCCTTGGGATGAAACTTTCGATTGACCAGCTTGAACGGTTCGCTGACCCGTTTGACAGAGGCGATAATATCCATGGACAGAAGCAACTCGGTATCCACTTTGGCGGTATTGCCGATCAAGCCAAGCAAGGTTACATCATTCGCGGGATAAACGCAGACCTGCAGACCCAGACTTTCCAACCAGGTGATCAGGTGATTTCTCTGTTTGTCGGTTGTACCGTGTTTCAAAACAGCGATCATAAAATGCCTCCTTACGCAGATATTTTTGGAAATAGACATAATTATTTAGCTTATACTATACCATGAAGTGTTGCGGATTGCAAGTAAAAAGCAGCCTTTCCGAAGAAAGGCTGCTTTAGGGTTTATTCAATAGAAAAATCCAGAGCGGAAAGAATCATACCATCGAAATAGACGAACAATGAATAGTTTCCGGGTTCGTCCGGCAGAACGGGAATGTTCAATGTACAAATACCGTGATTCCACATATAGTTCCACAGAAACTCCGAAACAGAAATGTTCAGAAGAATACCTTCCTCATTCCGCACAAGCAGGGTAACCGTGATGGGTTCTTCCGCCGTTTCCGGTTCGACATCGCTGCGGATGAGGATGGCTGCGGTTTCATCCGGGGTGAAGACGGTCTTAAATGCCTCGGCAGGCAGTTGATCCCATTGCCAATCTTCTTCGGCCGGCATGGCGAACAAGGACAATTGCAGGTTTTCTTTGGTAATTCCATGGTCTGAAAAGTCAGCGGCCGGTTCCAACGTAAAGGTGAAAGCGTCACCGAAAATGGCCTTGCCGTCGACTGGGGTCAAACGCAGGCTATAGCTGCCGCCGGGAATATGAGGCAGAGCAATACTGTTTGTGTCGCTGATCAGCGTTTCAGACCAGGCATTGTCGCAGGACCAGCTGATATACCATCCGCCTTCCGGCGTGCCGCCGACATAATCCCAGGTTACCAGCAGATTTCCAGGGTCATCCAGATGATACCCGAATTGGGTTACGGTGACAGGTTCGGCGGAAATGGATACAACAACACCAAGCGGCATACCCTCGGCAGTAATTTCCACGGTACAGGTGGTTTCGTGACAGAGGCCTGTAAAGGTGTGGCAGAGGTCTTCCGTTGTGATGGTCTGGTCATAACCGGAGGCATCCGAGCATCGCACGATCCAATGATCTACGGATTCGCCGGTGGGAGATTCCCATTGTACTGTCAGCAATCCGTTGCCACAGGCCGTAATGACAGGATTCTGTGCCCGGGTGATTTCTCGGGCCCGGTAGGAGATCTGAGATTCTCCCACAACATTGCTGTCGTTGGAAGAAAGTGTAAAGTTGTACTCCGAACCGATGGTCAGATCGTAAACCGTGACAGAATGACCGGCGAAGGAAATGGTTTTTTCTTCTGTATCCCCAGCGGAATAGGTCAGAAGCCATGTATCACACTCGGAGCCGCTGACCGTAAAGTTCAGATACACAGAACCGTCTTCCGGGCCAATGGAGGCGGTGAAGGAATCCACATTGGTTTGTTTACCGGTTGTAAAACTGTCGGAAATGGCGCCGGTGAGCTTGTGAGTGCCGGAAATGGAAACACGAATGGTGTATCTCGTATGGGGAGAAAGACCGTTGAAAACAGCAAGGCCGTTTGCTACGGAGGAAGTCAGGGTGTTTCCGTAAGTGTCGGAACAGGTGACGGTAAGCAGCTGCTCATCAGCCAGGGTATGGAGTTGGACGGTAATAGAATCCACCGTGCCGGTCAAAACCATGTTTTCGATGGATTGCAGATAGATATGCTGATAATAGTGAATACCAAAAAGCACCGCTCCAACCAGCAGGCAAAGAAGGATGGCGGCAGCGACAATGCGGGTGATGATCTTTTTCGGTTTGTTGGCCGGTTGTTTGGTCAGAGCGTCCGCCTCGGTTGATTCGATGGCCGCAGAAGCCTCCGCTGTGTCCGAATTCTGCTCCGGTTCCGTTGGGGAAGCATGGTCCTCTGCCATGATGGGGTCTGGCATTGGTGTAAATACCGGCTCAGATGCTACAGCGGGTTTCGGAGTTTCGTGGGCAATCAGATCATCTGCCTGGGCAAGCATTTGCGAGGTTTCCTCACTGATGGAAGAATCCTGGAAGTCTGTGATGTTTTCCATGTTGGGTGCTGTATCATCGCAGACCAGCTCCTGCATAAAAGCCAGTTCAGGATCCTGCATCCACTCCTCAGGTTCGGAGCTGTCTTCGGGAAGAAAGTCTTCGCCTACATCCAGTTCCGGCCTGGTAACGGGGCTGGGAATAATGGAAATATCCTCAGCGCCAAAATTCTGCATATATTGCACCATGGCCTGTCCCAGGGAGGTAGGATCTTTCCATCGTTTTTCCGGATCGGGATGGCAAGCGGAGAGAATGATTTGCGCCATTTCATAATCCGCGTAAACGGGCGGCAGGAGCGGCTGTTCCAGTTTTCCGTTTACGATGGGTAAAGCGCCGCCGTTATAGGCCTGGTAGAGAATGAGACCCAAGGCGTATACATCCAGGGTGTCATTGAGCTGGGATCCGGCGTCGGTGATTTCCGGAGCGGTGTAAATACTGAAATATTTATCCGGAAGAGAGGCATATTGCAGGGATGCCAAAGACATAAAGCCAAGATCCGCAATACAGTAACCATGATCCGGATCGTGGAAAATATTATCGGGCTTTAAGTCGATATACAGATAGCCGGCTCTTCTGCAGGCAGCCAACGCGGAACACAGGTCCAAAGCCAAATCCATGATGCCCCGGTGCGTCATCGCCGTTTCGGAAAAAAGCTGTGCCAGGGATTGCTGATAACGGGCAAGGAGCCATACTTCATAGCCGTTTCCATCTTGTTTCGATGTCAGATGGGCGTTTATATAAGGATGAAAACCTTCCAAATTGCTCAGTTCATTCATGGTTCGGTTTTCCAACAGAATCTCCTGGGCCAATTCCTTATAATATGACAGGGCATCCTCCCGGCTGGAATACGCGCCGCTGAGTAAGAGGGCGGCCAGCTTAACATTGGATTCAGGGAAGGAAATGACCTTTAAAATGTACTTGTCGTCTGTGTCCTTGCGCATGGCCGGATAACAGACCACGCCATTGTGGCTGGTGATGGCTTCGCCAATGGAATAGTTTTCCAGGATCAGATTCCGTTCTTGTTCTGACAAAGTACATCGCCTCCTATTCTCGTTCTTTTTGTTATCATAATTTATTTTTTTGTAAATTGCAACTGATTTATGTCAAAAAGCCTTGGTTGCCAGAAAAATACTGGGGCCAATGCTGAACCTGGGGCACCGGATCACAAAAAAGTATAAAGTGTAAATTTACATAAAATTTTGTTTTTTGTAGTTGTTTTATTTTGCGGTAGATGCTATAATGGGAAAAACAAAAAGTTCATCGTAACAGAACGGAGGTTTCTATGAGCAAAGTGGTTTGTGATGTTTGCGGTACTGCTTATGCGGAGAATCTGAACCAATGTCCCATTTGCGGTACGGCGAAAAGTGAAAATGCCCGTTCCACCTCTGGTGGTCAGGAATCCGGTTCCGGCTATGCTTATGTCAGAGGAGGACGCTTCTCCCAGTCCAATGTGCGCAAGCGCAACAATGGCAACCGGGAGTTGCCCCGTACAACAAACGCGCCCAAGGAATCCAAGCCTGCCCCCAAGGAAGAATCACCGCGCCAAAGTGAACAGGCGCAGCAGCGCGCGCCCAGAAAACCCCAGCAGGAACCGGAGAATGAGCAGCCTTCCAACATTGGTCTGATCATTATTGTTGTGATTTTGCTGCTGGCCATCATTTCTCTGTGTGCGTATATTGCCATTCGCTATATTGACATTAACAACAACAGAGAATCCAGCTCCAGCACCTCCGGCAGCACTTCGGGTACTTTGGATGAGATCCCTTGTACCGGTATTACCATCGAAGGTCTTGCGGTGTACACTTTTGACAGCTTGAGCGATGAACTGATGCTGACCGTGACCTGCCAGCCCGCGAATACGACAGATCTTTTGACCTGGAATTATGACAGCACCATCGTTAAGGTGATTCAAAACGGCAATCAGTGGATCATTGCCCCTGTTGGTCCCGGTGAAGCTGTGGTTACAGTCAGCTGCGGCTTGTTTACTGATACGATTACCATTACATCCAATGTAGTAGTGGAACCGGATCCCACCGATCCCACGGATCCCATCGATCCCACTGACACAACTGGCCCCATTGATCCTACCTTTGTTCTCGAACTGGCAAAGACGGATATTAAGTTGTTCTACTTTGGCGAAACCGCCAGAATTTACAACGGTAGCCTGGATGCTAGCGAAATTACATGGTACAGCGAGGATGAGACCGTTTGCACCATTGAAAATGGCGTGGTTACCGCGGTAGGCCCCGGCAAAACCAATGTATATGGCGAATATGGTGATCAGAAGGTAAGCTGTATTGTCCGCTGCACCGATGATGTGGTTGAGCCGGAAGCTGCTGATTATGTTCTGAGTCACACAGACGTTACGCTTAAGGTTGGCGAAGCCTTTACCCTGTCTTTGAAGGACGCTGAAACCGGCGTTAAAATTACCGATGTTACATATTCTGTGTCCGAAGAAGGTTTCTTCACCGTATCCGAAAAGGGTGTGGTCAAGGGCGTCGCTGCAACGGGCACGAAACTCTGCTATGTGTATGTGGAATACGAAGGAATCACCTACAAATGCAGAGTGATCGTTAGGGAACCTTAACTGAAATGAAATACGGCAGTCAATAGACTGCCGTATTTTTTATTCTTCATTACAATTGAGGCGGCTTCTGCGGAAGAAGAAGCTGATGCACCACAAACCGGAAAGGGCAATGATGACATACAATGCCCGGGTAATAAAGCTTCCTGCGCCGAATAGCCAGACAACCAAATCAAAGTCGAAGATTCCAACCAGACCCCAGTTGAGGGTGCCGACGATACTTAGAATCAGCGCGAGAATGTCCATGACCATAGTAACCTCCTTATTATTGCTGGAATATTTGTAGAATTCCCACAAATTTCGAAACTATACTTCGGCATTGACCTTTTTGGGTTTTGTGATATAATAGCAAGGATATCCCAAATAATATGAGAAAGGTGTTCATTTATGAAAATTTTTGGCTCTACTGATATTTTGATGCCTGCTTCCGCGGATATGCACCGTTGGGCTGTCATCGCCTGTGACCAGTTTACTTCCGATACTGCCTACTGGCAGAGAGTTGCCGATACCGTCGGTGACGCGGAATCCACTCTGCATATGATCCTGCCTGAGGCGCACTTGGGTTCTGCCGATGAGGCTGCCATTGTTAAGGAAATCAATGCTACCATGGATAAGTATCTGGCTTCCAATGTTTTCACTACCTATGCCAATTCTTACATTTATGTGGAGCGCACTTTGATCAACGGCTCCGTCCGTCCCGGTCTGATTGGTGCTGTGGATCTGGAGCAGTACAACTATAATCCCGGTTCCGTTTCCGCCATTCGTGCCACCGAGAAGACTGTTCTGGAGCGTATTCCGCCCCGTCAGCGAGTTCGTAAGGATGCCGGTATTGAGTTCCCCCACGTGCTGATGCTCTGCGATGATGACAAAAAGCAGCTCATTGAGCCCATTGCAGCTGTGAAGAATGAATTGCCTTTGCTGTATGATTTCGATCTGATGGAAGGTGGCGGCCATATTTCCGGCTGGCTGGTTCAGGGTCAGGTTGCTGCTGACTTTGATGCCCGTCTGGATGCCTATGTGGCTTCCGTTCCTGCAAAGTATGCCGATCTGAATGGCGCGCCCGTAACCCTGGCTGTTGGTGATGGCAATCACTCCCTGGCTACTGCCAAGAGCTGCTACGAGGCGCTGAAGGCAGCCAACCCCGGTATGGATCTGTCCCAGCATCCTGCCCGGTTTGCACTGGTGGAGCTGGAAAATATCCACGATGATTCTCAGGTGTTTGAGCCCATCCACCGTATTCTCTTCGAGGTGGACGGCAAGAAACTGCTCAATGATCTGCAGGCTGTCTGCGGCGCGGAAGGTTTCGCTGTTGAATACATCATGGGCGCTGAGCGTGGCACGCTGATTTTGGATAAGGCCAAGGGCGAATTGGCAGTTGCCATTTTGCAGGAGTTCCTGGATAAGTGGATGGCCGACAATAAGTGTGAGATTGACTACATCCATGGTGATGATGTGGTTGCTGAGCTGGCACAGAAGGAAAATGCTGTTGGCTTCCTGCTGCCCGGTATGGAGAAGCATCAGCTGTTCCGCGGCGTTATTTCCGGCGGTGTTCTGCCCAGAAAGACCTTCTCCATGGGCCATGACCGGGAAAAGAGATATTATTTGGAAGGCAGAAAGATCAAATGATTACCCTCTATGAAGGCGCTTTTGCCAAAGTAAACCTGACACTGGATGTGTTGGATAAGCGGGAAGATGGCTACCACAATATTCAGTCTGTGATGCAGACCATATCTCTGCGGGATGATATTGAGATCGACATTGGTACCGGAAAACCCTGGAATCTATTGTGCAGTGTTGACGGCATACCCACTGACGAACGGAATCTGGCATGGAAAGCGGCGAAATTGTACTTTGATACCATCGGCAAGGATCCCGATGGTCTGGAAATTCGTATATTAAAGCGTATTCCCGTGGAAGCCGGCCTCGGTGGAGGCAGCGCAGACGCGGCTGCTGTGCTGCGGGCGTTGAACCGTCACTATGACTCGCCCCTTTCTCTGCCCGCGTTGGCGGAATTGGGCGGCCAGATCGGCAGCGATGTTCCGTTCTGTGTGCTTTGCGGTACTGCCGTTGTGGAAGGCAAGGGGGATCGGATTCGAAAATTGCCCGATATGCCGGAGTGTATTTTTGTAGTTTGTAAGCCGGATTTCTCCGTTTCCACTGCTGAATTGTACGCAAAAATCGATGAAAAGGCCATTGCGAACCGACCGAACCACCAGGCCATGGAAGCGGCGATGCTCGCAGGCGATCTGGTGCAGGTTGTGAATCATGTGTGCAATGTGTTCGATCCCGTTGTTACGGAAGAACATCTGGAACTGAATTACATTAAGTCCGTGATGAACAGCTATGATGGTGTTGGTATGCAAATGACCGGCTCCGGTTCCGCCGTATATTGTATGGTTAAGGAGTTCGAGGCTGCTGCGGTGATTTGCAATATGCTGAAGGATAATTATCCCCAGGTGTATATTGGTATGCCCGTATAAATTTCCCAAATCCGCCTATACTGATGATATATCGGTATAGGCGGTATTTTTTATGGCTTTATTCAGGCGATTGTTTTGGATTCTCTTGGTGATGGCGGCTTTTGTTTACGGATTTGTGTTTGGAAGTGATCAAATCGCGATTTCGGATGTGCAGGTCATGGTTGTGAATCGTTGGGATTCGGTGAAGAATCTTGTGGGTGAGGAAATCCGGTCGCTTGATGGGATTACGGAAGCAATCACATGGCTGCAGGATATTTTCGAGAAAGCGTACGGTTGCATTTGTAATTTGCTGGATGCCGTGATATAATGGATTAAATTGATGGAAAGGCGGCGAAGGAATGTTAACATTGCTGCTGGGCAGGGATTGGACTGCCAATCGGGAAGAAATACTGAATCGAATGGCCCGGGATGTTCGGTGTGAGCTTCCAGGACGGATTTTGCTGGTGCCGGAACTGATCAGCCATGACACAGAGTGGCGGCTGGCTTCTGTGTGCGGAGATACATCCAGCCGGTTTGCTCAGGTCCTCAGTTTTACAAGACTGTCACGGCGTGTTTGCGACATTGTTGGCAATGCCGCCCAGGAGTGCCTGGACAATGGTGGACGGGTGGTGGCTATGGCATCTGCCGTGCGACAGCTTTCCAGCAAGCTGAAAGCCTACGCTTCACTGGAAACAAAGCCTGAGTTTTTGACCGGTTTGGTGGATGCTGTGGATGAATTGAAACGCTGCTGTATTTCTGCCGAGGATCTACAGGAGGCCACCAAAAATACAGAAGGCACCTTGGCACAGAAGCTGGAAGAATTGGCGCTTGTAATGCTTGCCTATGACGGGCTGTGCGCGCGGGGCAAGCGCGATCCCCGAGATCAGATGAGTTGGGTGTTGGAACAGCTGGAGGATATTGATTTCGGAGAAAATCATGTATTTTATATAGATGGATTTCCGGATTTTACCCGGCAGCATCTGGCAATTCTGGAACATTTTATCCGGGTTTCTCCGAATGTTACGGTAAGTCTGAACTGCGACAGCATAGATTCCACGGATCCGTCTTTTGAAAAAGCATCTCAAACCGCGAGAGAATTGATTTCCTGCGCGCAAAGAGTCGGTGTGGATGTACATATTGAGTATCTGGAGGCATCGGACTCTCCGCTGATGATGGCCTGCGGGGCTTTGTTTCGGGGTAATGTTGTTCAAGTGCCTGCCCTTCGTGATTGTATGACACTGACAAAAGCAGAGTCTGTTTATCAGGAATGTTTGGCTGCGGCTGAACAGATCCTGGAACTGACGAGGCATGGATATCGGTATCGGGATATTTCTGTTGTCTGCGCGGATATGGAAAGCTATCGGCGTGTGCTGCAACTGGCTTTCCATAAATGTGGAATACCGTTATATCTGTCGGGTACGGACGATGTTCTGGGTTCCGGTGTGATTTCCACGGTAATGCTGGCGTTGGATGCGGCCTTGGGTGGAATGCAGCAGCGGGATGTGCTGCGGTATCTGCGCAGTATTCTTTCGCCACTGGATGCGGAGATTTGTGATAAAGTAGAAAATCACGCGATTATTTGGGCTATTTCCGGAAAAGGTTGGGCTGAAGAATGGATTCAGCATCCCAACGGTCTGAACGGTGAATGGGATGATATTTCCAGAGCACAACTTGCGGAATTGAATCAAGCCAGGTCGTTGGCGATTGAACCATTGCTTCGATTGCGTGATGGGTTCCGTAATGCCATCAATCTCCATCAGCAGGTTGTGGCGCTTTACGGTTTTCTTGAGGATATCCATTATGCGCGTCGACTTGGCATCTATGCCGATACTTTAGAAGCGGAAGGGGATGCCAGAAACGCGCAGATCCTGAATCAGCTTTGGGAAATTTTGCTCTCAGCCCTGGAACAGCTTCAAGATATGCTGGGTGAAACGGCATGGGATGATGAGAATTTTACCAGATTGCTGAAAATTTTGCTGAGTCAATATGATGTTGGCACCATACCTCCCGTGTTGGATGCGGTTATGGCAGGTCCTGTCAGCGCCATGCGTTGTCAGCAGGAAAAAGTTCTGTTTGTGCTGGGTGCTGAGGAAGGCAATTTGCCACGTTATGGAGGATCCGCGGGAATACTGTCCGACCAGGAACGAACCGCGTTACGGGATATGGGTATGCCCTTGACAGGTGGCGCTGTGGAAGGCCTTCAGGCGGAATTTGCTGAGATTTATGGCGTTTTTTGCGGCGCGAAAGAAAAAATTTATGTGTCCTGCTGCGCGAATCACCCTTCTTATGTGTACCGACGGCTGGCAGATATGGCCGGCGGTGTTCAACTGGTGAAGCCTGTTTTGGGCAGCGCCTTGACCCAAAGATTGTCTGCCGCCGCCTTCTTGGCAAAATGGAATGCCGCCGCCGAGGCAGAACAATTTGGTGTTCTGGATGATTATTGCCGGACGCTTCAGCGCATGAATTACAGTCTTGGCAGTGTGCAGCCCGGAAATATCCGAGGTCTGTATGGAGAAAAACTGAACCTGTCCGCATCTCAGGTGGATCAGTTTGCCGAATGCAGGTTGGCCTATTTTCTTCGTTACGGCCTGCGGGCCAGAGAACGCAAGGAGGCAACCGTAGACCCGGCTGAATTTGGCACTTATGTGCACGCGGTTCTGGAAAACACAGGCAGGGAAGTGATGCAGCGGGGCGGTTTCCATCAAGTGAGTTTGGAAGATACATTGGAAATTGCCGGCCGATATTCCCGGGAGTATGCGGCTGTGCGGTTTGGGCAGTTGGGCTCTCATCGCATGGAGTACCTGCTCCGCAGAAATATTGCGGAACTGGAGCTGGTGGTAAAAGAGCTTTGGCGGGAGTTGCGGGCGGCGCAGTACACCCCATCCGCCTTTGAATTGCGGTTTGACAAGGATGGGGCAATGCCTGCCATTGATATTCAGGGAAAATGGATTTCCGGACGGCTTAGGGGATTGGTGGACCGGGTAGATGTGTGGCGCCGGGATGACAGCACCTATTTTCGGGTTGTGGACTATAAGACCGGAAAAAAGGAATTGGATTACTGCGATATTCTCACGGGTGTGGGGCTGCAGATGCTGCTTTACCTGTTTGCTTTGGAGGACGCGGGAGATACCGTCATTCCGGGAAAGCGCATCAGCGCCGGTGTGCAGTATTTTCCGGCGCGGGCGGTGTATATGTCTACGGAAGGGAATCTTTCGGAGGAAGAAGCCTTTGCCCAGCGGATCAAGCTGTGGAAACGCAGCGGTTTATTGCTGGATGACGATGCTTCTCTGTTTGCCATGGATCCTTCTGAGAAAATGGAGAGTCTTTGCTGCAGCCGCAAAAAGGACGGTTCCATTTCCGGTGATGTGGCAGATCGTGTGCAGCTGGGTATGCTTAAGGAATATGTGATGAAACTGCTGCGGGACATGATGGATGAAATTGCGCAGGGCAATATTTTGCCAAATCCTTATTCCAGAGGTACTGCCCACGACGCTTGTCGGTTTTGTCCCTATGCAGCGGTGTGTCACAAGGAGACCGTAACGGACAGAAGAAACTTCAAAGCAGTATCCGCACAGGAATTCTGGGAAGAAATTGGTAAGGAGGTGGCATCCGATGGCTGAAAAGTTGACCCCACAACAGCAGATGGCGGTGAATAACCAGGGTGGAAAATTACTGGTTTCGGCGGCTGCCGGTTCCGGTAAGACCAAGGTGCTGGTGGATCGGTTGATGCGTTATCTGACGGATCCGGTTCATCCGGAAAATATTGACGCGTTTCTGATGATCACCTATACCAAGGCAGCGGCCGCGGAACTGCGTGGAAAAATTGCGGCCAAGCTTTCCGAACGGATCGCACAAGACCCGGACAACCGCCATTTGCAGCGACAATTACAGCGGCTTTATTTGACCAAAATTTCCACGGTTCACGCTTTTTGCGGTGATTTACTGCGGGAATATGCCTATCGCTTGGATATTCCGGGAGATTTTCGGGTTGCGGACGAAAATGAATGCGCGGAGCTTCGTATTTCTGTGGTCAATCAAGTGCTGGAAAATGCCTATGCTACCGCGGAGGAAAATCCCGGATTTCTTGCGTTTATTGACAGCCAGGGATATGGACGGAATGATAATAAGGTGCCGGAAATTGTGCTGAAGGTGTTTGATAGCGCCAGATGTCACCTGAATCCGGATCAATGGCTGGAGCAGTGCCTTCGAATGTCTCAGGAACAGGATGTATCAGATGCCTCACAGACGGTTTACGGACGATACTTGATGGATCGTCTGTTTGAATTTTTGGATCTTCAGATTCCGGCCATGCAACGGTGCGTGGATCGACTTGCCCTGGACAAGGACATGGAAAAGGCTGTGGTTTTGCTGCGGGAAAATGTTGCGAGCCTACAGGCTCTTCGCGCCTGCCGGACTTGGGATTCCGTGGTGGAACACAGAAATGTGGATTTTGGTACATTACGATTTCCCAAAAAGGTTGCTGATGAGGAATTGGTTCAGCGGGTGAAGGCGGTTCGAAATTACTGCAAGAGTGAGCTTGGAAAAGTAACACGACCTTTTGCGGATGTGTCCAGCCGTGTACGCAGCGATTTATCAAACTGTTTCGACGCGGCTAAGGGGCTCATAGATATGGTTCGTCGGTTTGCAGGGGAATATGACCGGGCAAAACGCAACCGCAGGATTTTGGATTTCAGTGATCTGGAGCATTTGACATTGGATTTGCTGTGGGGTAAGAGCCGCGGCAATCTTTCCTCGGTGGCTGTTGAGATCGGTGACAGATTCCGGGAAGTGATGGTGGATGAATACCAGGACTCCAATGAGGTGCAGGATGCCATCTATCGGGCTCTGACCGAAAAGAGGCAAAACCTGTTTATGGTAGGCGATGTGAAGCAATCCATCTATCAGTTCCGCCTGGCGGATCCGGGGATCTTTCTGCAGAAATACTCCGAATATGTTCCCGCGGCGGATGCCGAGCCCGGACAGGGAAGGAAAGTGGTGCTCAGTTCAAATTTCCGGTCCAGCGGAGGTGTACTGGCGGCGGCCAATGATGTATTCCGTACCTGTATGTGTCCCGAGGTTGGCGGATTGCATTACGGAGATGACGAAGCGCTTTATGAGGGCCTGGATCATGTATCATTGGGAGAGCCCGAAGCGGAGCTGTACTGTATTGATGTGCAGGAAAGCAGTTACGATGAAGAAGCAGCCTTTGTGGCAGACAAGATTCGCTCGATGCTGGATGAGGGTTGTCTTGTACGAGCGGGAGATAAGCTGCGTCCGGTGATGCCTGAGGATATTGTGATCCTGTTGCGATCCCCGGGTTCCTGCGGCATTCACTTTCAACGGGCGTTGGAACGAATCGGAATACGATGCGCTTCCGGTGGCGGCGTGGACCTGCTGCAAACGGAGGAAGTCGGTACCCTGCGCTGTTTGCTTCAGGCGATAAATAATCCCAGATTGGATATTCCTCTGATCGGTGCCATGGCCAGCCCGGCTTTTGGATTTGATGCGGATGATCTTGCGCAAATCCGGTCTGGGAATAAGCGTGACAGCTTCTACGATGCGCTGCTTTCCAGTAAGAACGAAAAAGCCAGAAGTTTTATTCGTAAATTACACCGTTTTCGTGAAATTGCCCGGAGAAACAGCCTTACCGGCCTGCTGGAGGAGATTTGGCTGCAGACCGGAATGGATGATTTATATGCCGCGATGGATGGTGGAGATCAACGACGGGAAAATCTGCATATGTTCTTTCAACTGGCTTCGGATCTGGAAGCCGGAGATCATGGAGATTTGTGTCGTTTTCTGGAATATTTGGACAATATTCAGGAAAAAGGCTTGATTACGACAGGTGGCGATGCCGCTGCCGGGGCTGTTACCATTATGAGTATCCATAAATCCAAGGGATTGGAATTTCCTGTAGTATTTTTGTGTGATCTTGGCCGTTCGTTTAATATGAGCGATCTGCAGGCGCCGGTTCTTTGCCATAAGGAATTGGGTTTAGGGTTGGTGACGGTGGACCACGAAAAACGCATTCGCTATCCAAGCCTGTCAAAAAGGGCTATCGCGGCTCAAATTCGCACAGAACGTCTGTCTGAGGAAATGCGGGTACTGTATGTTGCCATGACCAGACCAAAAGATCGGTTGATTATGACTTATGCTTCCAACCGTCTGGAAAAGGACTTGGCGGAAATGGTGCAGCGGATGGACCTTGGCGGCAGAAAAATGCTGATTCAGGGCGCTGTTTGTCCCGGTGAATGGATTCTGTTGACCGCTCTGGAAAGAACGGAATCCGGCGAACTGTTTGCCCTTGGGGGAAATCCACAGAATACTGTGGCCGGTGAGCCGGCATGGAAGATTCGTGTTGTGCGCGCTCCCAAACTGTCCGGTGTGGTGACCGGTCAGAAAGCGAAGGAAGAGATTTCCCGGGAATTTATCGAGAAAATTCAGCAGGGATTATCGTTCCGATATCCTCACTGCGCAGCCGTTACCGCACCGTCGAAACAGACGGCTACCCAAAGAAAAGGCCGTGAGAAAGACCAGGAGGTTGCGGAAAACACAGATGCGCCTGTGCTCACAAAGCGGATTTGGAGAAAACCTGCATTTTGCAATTCTGCCAGGGAAGGCAAGGATTACGGTAACGCGATTCATGCTGTGATGCAGTATATTGATTACACTGCTTGCGCTGACGAGGCCGGTGTTAAAATGGAGATACAGCGCTTGACGCGGCAGCAGTATATCTCTTGCGACCAGGCAGCCATGGTCAATTGCGACAAGATTGCAGCCTTTTTTCAATCGGAGATCGGTAAAAAGCTGCGCTGCGGTACGACCTGTGTTCGTGAATTCAAATTTTCGATTTTGGAAAACGGATCGGTTTATGACCCGGCATTGGCCCATGAGAAAGTTCTGCTTCAGGGTGTGGTGGATTGCGCGCTGATCGAGGATGATGGCATCACCATTGTAGATTTCAAAACGGATTATGTGACGGAAGACACTTTGCCGGTGGTTGCGGAACGGTACCGGCCGCAGGTGGAAGCCTACTGCGATGCCATGGCCAAAATCTATCATAGGCCTGTAAAAAAGGCTTTGCTGTATTTCTTTGGGATGAACCGTTTCGAGGAAGTATAAAGAATGCGCCCTCTTTTTTGAGAGGGCGCATTTGCTGTTTTATTCCTTGCTGTCGCGGCAGTTGCGGCTGTTCTGGTTGCTCTGCTGATTCTGTTTTTCGTTTTGAGTACGATTCTGGTTCTGATTTTGATTTTTGTTCTGATTATTCATATTCATATCCTCCGAAAGTTCTGTGTGCGGTTTGTCCGCTGGAACTAGATTGCCCAAATTCTCAGGATTTATCCTTGGCTTTGAAAAGTAATGCCGCCAACATTCCGGAAACAATTGCCGCGGTGATGCCGCCGGCGGCTGCTTTCAGTCCACCGGTAAGGATGCCAAGCAAGCCATCCTGAGTAACCGATTCTTTTACTCCTTTTGCAATACAGTAGCCAAATCCGGTCAGGGGGACGGTGGCACCTGCCCCTGCGAAGTTTACCAAAGGTTCATAAATGCCCAAAGCACTTAACAATACACCGATGACCACATAACTGACCAGTATACGCGCCGGTGTCAATTTGGTTTTATCGATCAGGATCTGGGCGATCATGCACAGAATACCGCCCACTAAAAATGCGTTCAAGAATTCCATATGATTATCCTCCTGTGATGGAAACAGCATGACAGGTTCCGGGAATGGGTAAGCCTTGCTGGGTAGATGTTGGGCTTAGCAGAGCACCGGTTCCGCAGAATAAAATTCGCTTTTGTTTTCCGGAAGCAAGCTGATTGAGAAAGTGCCCGCAAAGGGTGATCGCGCTGCAGCCGCAGCCGGAACCGCCGGCATGAACATCTTGAGAATTCCGGTCAAAGACCATCATTCCGCAATCGAGCAGTTTTCCTCCCAGTTCCAACCCATCCTGACGGGCCAACTCCTGCAGCATATATATACCGTGGACCCCCAGGTCGCCTGTGACGATGTGGTCAAAGTCGTTCGCGGTACGGTTTAGGTCTTGAAAATGGGCTCGAATCGTACTGTAGGCTGCCGGCGCCATGGCAGCGCCCATATCATTGGCGTCTTTGATTCCCAGTTCTGTTACGATGCCAATTGTGCAGCTGTCTATTGCCGGACCATTCCCTTCAGCCTGTACAAGGGCTGCACCTGAGCCTGTTACTGTCCATTGGGAAGTGGGGGTTCTTTGACCGCCATAGCCCAGAGGAAAGCGGTATTGCCGTTCTGACCCTGCGAAATGAGATGAGGTCATGGCAACCACATGATCGGAAAATCCTCCCGAAACCGTCATGGCGGCCATCAGCAGGCTTTCTGCCATAGTGGAGCAGGCACCATATAGCCCCAGATGAGGAATTCCCGTTTGATTCAAGCTGAAGGAGGATCCTATGCATTGATTCAAAAGATCTCCGGAGTATACCAGAGAAAAATCACCGGATTTCATACCGGCTTTGTTCGCCAGTGTTTCCAGCGCGATCTGCTGCATTCGTTTCTCCGCCTGTTCCCAGGTTTTTTGCCCGAAATAGGAGTCCTTGCACAAAACGTCTACTTCGTCCCGCAGGGGTCCTTCAGACTCCTTTTTACCAGCCACATTGGCCCAGGCTGTGATGACCGGTGGATTTGGCAATATAAAGCTTTGCTTTCCTCTTTTGTATTTGGCAGACATAGATTTCCTCCTGTTTTTTCTTAGTATGTCCCAAAAATAAAAAATTTGCCGACGCGTTTGGCGTCGGCAGAATATTTTATAAAACCCGGCGTGCGCCGTAGTAATGGCTGGACCAGTAGCTGTTGGAGAGGGAACTGATGGTCACACCCTTGGAGCTGGAGGCATGGATGAATTCTCCGCCGCCAATGTAAATACCTACATGGGAAATGCCTTCCCGGTATGTGTTCTGGAAGAATACCAGATCGCCGGGCTGCAGATTATTTTTGGATACATAAGTACCGTGCTGGTACTGCGCCGCGCTGTTGCGGTTTAAGGTAATACCGCATTGATGGAATACATACCAA
The DNA here is from genome assembly GCA_045595885.1 of Faecousia sp. GTDB lineage: Bacteria > Bacillota > Clostridia > Oscillospirales > Oscillospiraceae > Faecousia. Next base: position 35,931 of record JAZOBI010000003.1, read on the forward strand.
GTGAATCCTGAGCAATCAAAGCCGCTGGGGGTAGTGCCGCCCCAGAGATAGGGAATACCGATGTACTGTTTTGCTGTTTTGATAACAGAATCTGCAAAAGATGGCGCGGCATAATGATCGCTGGCTTTCAGCGCTGCCACACTAACCGGCGTTCCGGTGGATCTTCCACCCCGGAAGAACAGAGGCGATTTCTCACTTGCCCGATTTTCGTAGGGAAACTCCGTTAGTGTTAAATAGTCGCTTCTGATATAGCAGATAGTATCGTTCCAGATCACTTTGTACCAACCGTTATTGATGCCGATGACATAAGCCTGGTCACCGGCGCTGCTTTGGCCAATAGCGCCGTAGGAGGTGCCGGGACCTTTGCGCATATTCACACGGGTCGTGTTTACGGTGCCGTAGCCAAGCTCCGCGTTTTCCACTGCCGCATATTTAAGATAGCTGCTGTGCATATAGCCTTCCCGCAAATTGAACAGCACCCTATACCAGGTACCGGATGCTTCCAAAACAACGACTATATCATTTTGATTCGCAAATGAAAGGGTTTGGCTGGCTGTATTGGGTTCCTGCCGCAGCCGCAGTGATGAGGCTGTAATAAAAGCCACGCCTTGCTTAACAGTTTCGCTGGCGGCACTGGCCCGAAGGGGCACCATGGAACACAGCATAACAGCAGCAAGGCATGCAGTGATTATTTTCTTGTAAAATTTCATACATTGCCCTCCGTCTTACAAAATGGAATTACTTGCCGGCCAGAGCACGCTCCAGCCAGATATTGCCCAGATCCAGGGCAGTATAAAGTCCGTCTTTTTCACTCTTCTTGACCACACGGTCACGGCTCTTAGCGGCAGGGTCCGTCAGCTGCAGCTGAATGGACACCTTGCTGGCCACATCTTCATCGCCGACCTTTTTGGTTTCCAGGATCTGCAGCATAATGATGTGAGAATCCGCCATGGAGCCATAATAAATCATGTTATCCTTACGCATCAAGGGATGTCCCTTGTACATCAAAACAGAATTTTCTTCAGCCATTTGATTACCTCCTTTGCTTAGATTGTTACCGAATTGTAACATGAAGCGGTTGTTATGTCAACCGGTTTGGAGAATATGGCAGTATTTACCAAAATAGACGGTAAGACGGAGGGGAGTATGAAATTAACAAGGTGCGGATAAAGACAGGGGCCTTTGCCGTGGCAAAAGCCCCTGGACTCTATGTTTATTTTTCAAACAGATAGCACTTCACCAATTCCTGCAGCAGCTCATCCCGGTCGATCTTGCAGATCAGGCTACGGGCGCCGTTGTAGTTGGTGATGTAGGTGGGGTCCTCAGTAAGAAGATAACCCACAATCTGATTGATGGGATTATAGCCCTTTTCATCCAGAGAGTTGAAAACACTCCGCAGAATCATGCGCATATTTTCTTTGTCGTCGCAGGGAACAGTAAACTTTAAGGTATTATCTGTCATGTATTTTCAGCCTCCTGTTTGAGATTAAGGGTATTATAACCGAAAACTTGCCCGGTGTAAAGACCTTTGGCAGGGATTTTTTAGCGCAGAACAGCGCCACAGCGCTCAGACAGAGCAGACAGTACTTTGGAGATCAGCGGTTCTGTGTCCGCGTCGGTCAAAGTACGGTCATCAGCACGCAGTTCCAGAGAGAAAGCCATGCTCTTTTTGCCTTCAGGAACGCCGGTGCCGCGGTAGATGTCAAAGAGCTTGACATTTCGCAGCAGCTTGCCTGCAGAGGCAGTGATGGCGGCTTCGATCTGGGCAACGGTGATGGCTTCATCACAGACAAAACTCAGGTCACGGGTAACGCTGGGGTACTTGGGCAGGGGCACATAAGTGGGCTCGGGCTTACGCAGATCAAACATCTTTGTGAAGTTCAGCTCCGCGCAGTACACCTCGCAATCCATGTCATAGTTCTGGCCCACCAAGGGATGCACCTGGCCGATATAACCCAGATGAACACCGTTGACGGACACAGCGGCGCAGCGGCCGGGATGATAGGAGGGATGGCCGGTTTCAGCGGTATATGTGGCCTTGGGCAGACGCAGGCCAGACAGAATCGCTTCTACTTCGCCCTTCAGCTTAAAGAAGTTTTCGCCTGGACCATAACTGCCCAGAACCAGCATTTTGGGTTCTTCCGGAAGGCCTTCGGTGGGCAGATAGATCTTGGCCAATTCGTAGAGTTTGACATTCTTGTTGTGGTAGGCGTTGTTTCGGGAAAGTATATCCAGCATGGAAGGCAAGGCTACGGTGCGCATGATGGAAGTGTCTTCGCCCAAAGGGTTCTGAATCCGCATAACATTGCGAAGACCGCTGTCTGCGGGGATACGAACTTTATCAAAGATGCCGGGAGATACAAAGGAATAGGTGATGATCTCGCTGAAGCCCAGGCTTCGGCACAGCTGCCCGGCGGTGTTTTCCACCAGCATGATGGGGGCGTACCCGCCCTGGGTGGAGGTCTTGAACGCGGTGGTGGGAATCTCATTGTATCCGTAGCTGCGGCCGATTTCCTCTGCGATATCGGCGGTTTGGATCAAATCGGGACGGAAGGAAGGAACCTGGATCATGTCGCCCTCCACAGAGATTTCCAGCAGGTTCAGGTAGCGGATCATGTCTTCCTTGCTGATATCCGTGCCCAGCAGGCGGTTGATCTTGTCAACCTCCAGGGGAAGCTGTCTTGCTTCGGGGACATAGTTCAGTACATCAATGATGCCGTCCAGCACATCGCCGCACTCCAGCATTTCCACCAGTTCGCAGGCGCGCTGTACGGCGGGAATGGTCAGCATGGGATCCAGCTTCTTTTCGAACTTTCCGGAGGCTTCGGTGCGCATACCAAGGGCCAGAGCGGTCTGACGGATGGAAGTGCCATTAAAGTTAGCGGATTCGAAGACCACAGTGGTGGTGTCACTCATAATTTCCGAGTTTTCGCCACCCATGATGCCGGCAAGGCCGATGGCACGGGTTTCGTCGGCAATAACCAGCATACCGGGCTTCAGATTACGCTGAATACCGTCGAGCGTTGTGAGGGTTTCGCCATCCTCGGCTTCCCGGACCACGATTTTTCCGGAGGAAACATAACGGTAGTCAAAGGCGTGCATGGGCTGGCCATACTCCAGCATGACATAATTGGTGATGTCAACAATGTTGTTGATGGGCCGTACACCATTGGCGCGCAGCCGGTTGCGAAGCCACTTGGGAGAAGGCGCGATCTTGACATTCTTCACCATTCGGGAAGAATAGCGGTAGCACAAATCTTCTGCCGGCACTTCCACATCCAGGTGGTCAAAGATAGAACCGGCGCCGGAGCCGCGCACCAGGGGCTCGTGATGCTTCATTTCCTTGCCGAAGGCGGCGGCGGACTCACGGGCCAGGCCAATGATGGAATAGCAATCGGGACGGTTGTTGGTAATTTCAAATTCCACAACGGTGTCATCATTGCCGATTACTTCGTTGATGTCCTGGCCGATATGGCATTCCTCTTCCAAAATGAAGATGCCGTCTTCAATGGCGTAGGGGAAATCATTGACGGTCAAACCCAGTTCTTCCAGACCGCAGAGCATTCCGTTGGAATTAACACCGCGGAGTTTACCTTTGGTGATATGGACGCCGCCGGGCAGCCAGGAATTGTGCTTTGCAACAGGCACCATATCGCCCTTCTTCACATTTTGGGCGCCGGTGACGATCTGCACAGGCTCTTCTTCGCCTACATCGATCTGGCAGACCCACATATGGTCGGAATTCTCGTGACGGACGATTTCCAGGACTTTGCCAACCACCACATTTTTGATTTCGGCATCCATACGGGTATAGGTTTCCACCTTCTGTCCGAAGACGGTGAGTGTTTCCACATATTCCTTGTCGGAGATGGTGGACAGGTCCACAAACTCCTCGTTAATCCATTTTCTGTTGAGTTGCATATTCTGTCCCTCCTTAGAACTGATTCAGGAAACGAATATCGTTATCAAAGATCAAACGCAGGTCGTTGATCTTCAGCCGGCCCATGGCGGTACGCTCCAGACCGATGCCGAAAGCGAAGCCGGAATACTTCTCCGGATCAATACCGCAGTTACGCAGCACCTCGGGATGGACCATGCCGGCGCCCAACAGTTCGATCCAGCCTTCACCATGGCAGGTGGAGCAAGTGACACCATCGATTTCACCGGTTCCGCCGCATTTGTGGCACTGCATATCCATTTCGCAGGAAGGTTCGGTGAAGGGGAAGTGGTGGGGACGGAAACGAACCTGGGCATCATGACCATATATGCGGTTCATAATGGTGATCAGCGCGCCCTTCAGATCACCCATGGTAATATTTTCCGCTACAACCAGACCTTCGATCTGATGGAACATGGGGCTGTGGGTGGCATCCGCCTCGTCCTTACGGAATACGCGGCCGGGAGCCAGCATACACAGAGGGGGCTGATGATTTTCCATAAAGCGGATCTGCATGGAGCTGGTCTGGGTACGCAGCAGCAGGGAATCCTCGTCGTTGAAATAGAATGTGTCACTGCGGTCACGGGAAGGATGGCCTTCCTCAATGTTCAGACGGGTGAAGTTGTAGTCAGCCAGCTCCACCTCGGGGCCTTCCACAACGGTGTAGCCCATGCCCACGAAAATGTCCTTGACCTGCTGCAGCACCTGGTTCATGGGGTGCTGATGACCCATCTTCACAGCTTCGCCGGGAATGGTCACGTCAATGGCCTCGGCAGCCAGCTTGGCTTCCAGCACCTTGGCGCCGATGTCGGTCTTGGCCTCTTCCAGCTAAGTCGGATCGTAG
>JAZOBI010000004.1:0-5151 GCA_045595885.1 Faecousia sp.
GTGGGGATAAGGTGTCTTTTGATCGGTTAGGCCCAGCAGATAATCAACGCTGACACGATAAAGCCGCGCCAGGGCGACAAGAACCTGGGGCGGGATCATCCGTCCACCACTTTCATAGTAAGCATAGGTTCTTTGGGGGACGTTGATTTGCGCGCCGACCTCAGCCTGCGTAAGATCAGAATCTTCTCTTAAATTACGAATGCGTTCGTATTTTTCAGCCATTTTTATCACCATGGACACTATACCCTAGAACGATTTGTTCTATTGACATTTTGAACATTTTGTTCTAAACTATCCTTAGCACACCGAGATAGCTGCACGGAAGGGGCCGCTTTACAACAAACGGTGAAAATGCTATACTATGATCAAGAAATGGCTTTGCACAGTAGGGAGGACATTATGAAAAGAAGGCTAGCTTGTATCTTACTGTTAGTTTTTTGGGTGAGTATGTTTCTGGTAGCCTGCACACCGGCACAGCAAACCAGCAGCACAACAGAGCCTACCACAGAGCCCACAACACAGGCGCCCCGGCCCAGCTATGCCGGCACCATGGAGGGCTACGAATACTTTCACACCAACGAGCGTGACCGGGCTTGGGAGGAAGATGTGCTGTTTGTGGCAGAAGCATGTCTGACCGGGCATCCGCTTTTAGCAGACAAGAAGTTTTATACCTATGCCACGATCGTCGAAGACGGCAAAATGAAATCAGAAACGACCTATGACAACTCCTATTATAGCCAGCAGCGGCGCCTGGAGTTCATTGACCGTGCGAATTGGCTGATTCGGAACATCCCGACCCTCAGCGACGCCGAGATCGTCTTTGAAACCCAGAAAATGATTGCCATTTTGGGAGATTATTGTTCTTTCCTGCTGGCGCATCAGGTCTGCACAGAAAAGCTCCCCATATTTTTGGGTTACCTGACCACGCCGGATGGCTACGATTTTTTGATTGCCGATGTGCCGGCGGAGCGGGAAGAACTGCTTCACACAAAGCTGGTTTCCATCAATGGCGTTGCCATAGAGGAGATCGCCGCCAGGATGGCAGCTTACGGCTCCGGACAAGAGGATGGCCAGGCAATACGTGACCTTGCCGAACGATCCTGGCTGACCCGCAAAGAAGCGCTGCAGGTGGTTGGGGTCGTAGGGGAAGCGGATACGACGGTAGAATTAGTGGTTACTACCGGAAGGGAAGAAATCACCTGCACGCTTCCCTTTGTTCCCAACGAGGAATATGGGGAGTGGACCTGGATGGATCAAAGCCTGTTTGATCGGGATATTCCCTGCTATCGGTATGTGGATGAACGGAATTACTGGTACGAAGTGTTGGACGGAGATACCATGTATGTCCGTTTTTACAGTATGAATGAAGATCCCAATCAATCCGTGAATGCGTTTTACACGGAAATCACAAAAACCATGCGGGCGGCGGAAACGCCACTGAACGTCATCGTGGATTTCCGGTACAATGGCGGCGGCACCCGCGGAAATATGGAAGCTTTAGCGAACATCATCAATCAGTATTCCTCCGGGCAGGTGCATATTCTGATCAACGAAAGAACCTGTTACGGAGGCGTTGTGGTGGCTTACGCGCTGAGCCTGCTGGCAGAGGGCGCGGTACTGGCAGGCACACCTGCCTGTCATGGTTGTTCTATGTTATCCTATGCGGAAGTGTTTGAGATGCCCAATTGCGGCTATTTATTCTGCGTGTCCAACGGGTACTGCAAAACGGAGCCGGATCTGGAAACAGACACCCTGATGCCGGATATTACGATCTACCAGGATTGGGAGGATTACCGCAACGGCGTGGATACGGTGTTGGAATATGTATTGGCTCAAATGGATGACAATCAGGAGGCACCATGAAACTGTATGAAGCGGGGCTGTGTGACAGCCTGTTGGAAAAGCTAATAGAAATGTCCGGCGCTTGGGAAGGGGAAAACAGCACCTATGGCTACCGCAAAAATGATGCCGCTGACATCGAGGGAAACCGGATCTTCCTGGCAGAAGAGAATGGTGAGATTGTAGGGTATCTGCTGGGCAGGGAAGAGAAGGCTCAGCGGGCCAGCTCCATCATGGCCGACGCAACGCCCTATTTTGAGATCGAAGAGCTCTATGTGGTCCCCCGGCGCAGGAGCCAGGGCGTTGGCAGGGCCTTATTTACCTGGGCGGAGCAGGCGGTGAAAGCCTCCGGGTGCGAATTTCTCATGCTCAGCACCGCCACCAAGGACTATAAAAGCATTCTCCATTTTTACATAGACGAGCTGGGGATGGACTTCTGGAGCGCCAGACTCTTTAAGAAACTGTGAGGAATGGCTATGGAGATCGTAAAAATTCTGCAGGCGTTGCGGTTTGACGCGACTGTTTTGGATGCTGCCCAATTTTTGGCAGAGGAAGATGGGGCGCCCTACCATGTGTGGAAGCTGGACACGGACCGGGGAACGTTGGTTTTGAAAAAAACCAGCCCGGAAGAACGGGTGGTGTATGAAACCTTCTTCCCGGATGGAGGCCCTGTGCCGAAGGTATTTGCGTTTGGCGAATATGACGGGGCGCTGTATATGCTGATGGAGTATGTTCCGGGGGAAAGCCTGTGCCGCTGCGATCGGAATCGGCTGCAAAGGACATTGGATGGGCTGATCGAAAGCCAAAAGGCATATTGGAACACCGCCATCGGCACCGATGTGGGCTATTCCTTCGAAAAGTGCTTCCCGAACCGGCAAAAGCGGCTGGCCTATATGGGCGATCTGGCAACGGCTTATCAGGCATATCTGGATGCCTTTGCCGCCCTTCCCCGCACCCTTTGCAATGATGATCTGCTGCCCATCAATGTGGTAGCCAATGATCAGCGGGCGGTGATTCTGGATTGGGAATTTGCGGGCATTTTGCCCTATCCCTGCGCCCTTGCCCGGCTTCTGGCTTTCGGCGAGGAGGATCCAGCAGCTTTGTTTCAAATGACGGAGGATGATCGACGGTTCGCGCTGGATTACTACTATGAGAATCTGGTGGCCCGGAAGGGGATCTCCCGGGCGGAATTCGACAGAACCATGGATTTGTTTTTCTTCAAGGAATACAGCGAATGGGTCTACTGCGCCGGCCTCAGCGGGGATTACGAGATGGATTACTACAAAAAGTATGCCGGGAAAGCCAAGGAATTGGCAACTTCCTTGGGATTTTAGATGTAAAAACGCAGCCCTTGGGCTGCGTTTTTTGCGTTCCAAATTTTCGTTTATCGCTGCGGTCCCTATATGACATTTTCAGACTCCACGATAAACTGCAATTTTCCTTACTCACAGGCGTGGATAGCGGCTTCCAGGGCATTTACGATGCGCTCCAATTCCATATTGGGCTGCCCCTGCTGGGGCAGGAAGGGCACATGGATGAAACCGCAGCGAACCTGGGTGCCGGCGTAGTGATGCAAAATGCCGTAGAGGGTGTCGTTGCACACAAAGGCGCCGGCAGAATTGGACACCGTGGCGGGGATGCCTGCGTCCCGGATAGCCTGGGCCATTTTTTCCACGGGAACGGTGGCAAAGTAGGCCGCCGGGCCGTCGGCTGCAACAAATTCGCCCCGGGGCTGGTTACCGGCGTTGTCGTGGATCCGGGCGTCCCGGATGTTGACGGCGATGCGCTCCGGCGTTACCGCGTCCCGGCCGCCGGCTTGTCCGATGCAGAGGATCACATCGGGGGAAAAATCGGCAGCCTTATTCAGCACGGCTTGGGTGGCTTCGCCAAAAACCGTGGAGATTTGAAGTTTACATAATTCAAAGCCGCCAACCCGGTCCGGAAGCTGCTCCACAGCCAGCCAGGAGGGGTTTGCGTCGGCGCCGCCAAAGGGATCAAAGCCGGTGATCAGTAGTTTTTTCATGGTTTGTCCTCCAGTAAAATACCGAGAAGTTTATCGTCCGTCAGGGCGGGGTGGGTGTAGGCACCGTCCCAAATGGCTTCCGCATTTTCGGTGTTGTTTTCGATTTCCTTGGCGTAGAGCTGGGCAGTAGACAGCAGCTCGCCGCCCAAATACTGCACCAGGATGCAGGAAAGGATCACCATTTTTACCCGACCGACCAGGTCAAAATCGGAAATCGCTTGAAGCCAGTACCGCTCCACGCCGTATTTTGCCAGTTTTCGCAGCCGGTCATCCCAGTGATCGCCACCCTGGGGGTGGGCAAGACGGCTGCGCCAGGCATCCGTCAGAATTTCCAGTCCTCCATAAAAATCCGCAATCTCCCGGCAGGACCCGAATTTTGCCGCGCTGCGGCCAAAGTCCAGCTCGGCCTCGGGGTCAAATTCCGATTCCTCACCGCCGTCCAATTCGTCCTGTGCCCGGTAGCCATACAGCAGCGCCAGGACCAGGGCTTCCCGGACAGAGTGGCTTTCATCCGCCAAAATGGTCAACATAACATCGCGGGTGCGAAGCAGGATCTTCATATCTGCCGGGTCGTATTCCGGCTCCTCGCCGCCGGGAATTTCCTGTTCTGCCCAGGCGGTTTCGCCTCCGAAAATGTATTTTGCCGCCTCCGGGCAGCTCAGCTCCAGGCCACGCTCCGCAAAGTCGCCGTAATCGTGGGTCAGCCGGGGATAATCCCGGCAGGTTTGGCACAGGGCTTCGTGTCCCAGTTCCGCCTGGATCCGGCACAGACCGTCAGAGCGCCACATGGGGCAACGGCCATCTGTGATGGACATATACCATCCGTCGTCCTCTTGGTGCAGATATCGACGAAGACCCTGACCCAATTGGCCGGGAAGAGTCCGATAAATGGCGGCGGTGTTGTCGTCCACCAGTACATCCCACTCCTTGCAGCAGCTGTCGGGGCAGCGGTCCGCGATGCACTGAAATTGTTCAAAATAGGCGGGATACCGCAGTTTCATGGGATGACCTCCTTTGTTTTTTTCATTATATCATGGGGGATGTGGGAAAACAACCGTTTTGTGGCGAGAAAACCGTCGAAAACAATTTTGCGTTACCCCCTTTACAAAACGGGAAAAGCTTGGTATAATGTCTTGGCTGAAAAGCATACGCACCGGTGGCTCAATGGATAGAGCATCGGATTCCGGTTCCGAGGGTTGGGGGTTCGAGTCCCTTCCGGTGTACCAAGAGTAACAAATCCGAACTTTTTACCAGTTGGTGAAGGGTTCGGATTTGTTGTTTTTCTGGAA
>JAZOBI010000005.1:0-3507 GCA_045595885.1 Faecousia sp.
TCTGGCTCTTGCGGGTGGGGATGGTGGTGTTGCGGTCGATGAGTCTGGTGAACACGCCGCCCATGGTCTCAATGCCCAGGGACAGAGAAGTCGGAGGCCAAGCGGTCTTAGGAAGACAAGCAAGTTGTTCAACTCCTTGGCTCACAGAACGACATGGCTACGATCCGACTTCTGCTGACGCTACCGGCCCCAAGCACCTGGATGTCACCATCTCCCGTGCCAAGTTCAACGAGCTGACTGCTGATCTGGTGGAGCGTACTCTGAAGCCCGTCCGTCAGCCCATGGCCGATGCCGGTCTGAAGGCTTCCGACCTGGACAAGGTTCTGCTGGTTGGCGGCTCCACCCGTATCCCCGCCGTGCAGGAAGCTGTTAAGGGCATCACCGGCAAGGAAGGCTTCAAGGGCATCAACCCCGACGAGTGTGTCGCGCTGGGCGCTGCCATCCAGGGCGGCGTGCTGACCGGCGACGTCAAGGATGTGGTTCTGCTGGATGTCACTCCCCTGTCCCTGGGCATCGAAACCATGGGCGGCGTGTTCACCAGACTCATCGACCGCAACACCACCATTCCCACCCGCAAGAGCCAGATCTTCTCTACCGCCGCTGACGGCCAGACCTCCGTTGAGGTCCATGTGCTGCAGGGTGAGCGCGAGATGGCCGCTTACAATAAAACCCTGGGTCGCTTCCAGCTGGGCGGTATCGCGCCCGCTCCCCGTGGCGTTCCCCAGATCGAAGTCACCTTCGATATCGACGCCAACGGCATCGTAAAGGTTTCCGCCAAGGATCTGGGCACCGGCAAGGAGGCCAATATCTCCATCACCGCTTCCACCAACCTGTCTAAGGAAGACATCGACAAGGCCGTCCGTGAGGCTGAGCAGTACGCCGCCGAGGATAAGGCCCGCAAGGAAGAAGTGGACACCCACAACAACGCCGAGCACGTGATCTACCAGACTGAAAAGACTCTGGGCGAGCTGGGTGATAAGATTTCCGACGCCGAAAAGAGCGAGATCCAGGCCGCTGTGGACAACCTGAAGGAAGTCAACAAGGGCAATGATGTAGCCGCCATCAAGGCCGCTACCGACGCGGTACAACAGGCTTTCTACAAGGTTTCCGAGAAGCTGTATCAGCAGGCCAATCCCCAGGGCGGCGCCGAAGGCGGCTACCAGCAGCCCGGCGATGACGGCGTGGTGGATGCCGACTACGAAACCGTTGACTAATTGATCATACCAAAGGGGCGGCACCCCCGCCCCTTGTTGGTGTATTTGTGCGCATGCTTAAAATCATCATGTCATTCCGAGCCAGTGCGCCACAGCGACTCGCTAAGAGCCGCCTACGGCGGTTGCTCGCTTGCATGGCGCCTGCGGGCGCTCATGTCGTGGGAATCCCCATTAGGATTGGGAAATGTCGCCTAAATCGAAGAGGATTGCCACATCGGCCTGTGGGCTGGTTCGCAATGACCCAAGCAAGGTGAATATATATGGCAGAAAATAAACGAGATTACTACGAGGTGCTGGGCGTCGACAAAAGCGCCAGCGCCGATGAAATAAAGAAAGCCTACCGCAAAAGCGCCATGAAGTACCACCCCGACCGCAATCCCGGCGACAAGGAAGCGGAAGAAACGTTCAAGGAGCTGGGCGAAGCTTACGAAGTGCTGTCCGATGATGACAAGCGCTCCCGCTATGACCAGTTCGGTTTCGCCGGTGTAGATCCCAATTACGGTGCCGGCCAGGGTGGCAATCCCTTTGGCGGCGGTTTTGGCGGCTTTGGGGATTTCGGTGACCTGGGCGACATTTTTGGTTCCTTCTTTGGAGGCGGCAGCAGCCGCGGCCAGAGCCGAAACACACCCCGCCGGGGCGAAAATGTAGGCGCCCGTCTGGAGCTGACCTTTGAGGAGGCGGCTTTCGGCTGCGAAAAGAATGTATCCGTCCAGCGCATCGAAAACTGCGCCGTCTGCAACGGCAGCGGCAGCGCCGACGGTGTGATCGAAACCTGCTCCATGTGTAAGGGCGCCGGTCAGGTCCGCACCACCCAAAATTTCATGGGTATGCAGATGCAGTCCACCACCGTCTGTCCCCAGTGTAGCGGTCACGGTAAAATGGTGAAAAACCCCTGCTCCACCTGCCGCGGCAAAGGCAAGGTCCGCCGCACGCAAAAGATCAAGGTCAAGGTACCGGCCGGTGTGGATGCCGGTCAAAGTGTCCGGGTTCGGGGCGAGGGCTGCGTGGGTGTCAATGGCGGACCCAACGGCGACGTACTGGCCGAAGTCTACATCAAGCGTCACGCCATTTTCCAGCGCAGCGGCACAGATGTGTTCTGCGAGGTTCCCATTTCCTTCACCCAGGCTGCCCTGGGCGCGGAAATTGAGGTGCCGACCCTGGATGGCAAGGTAAAATACGATATTCCTGAAGGCACCCAAACCGGCAAGGAATTCATCCTGTCGGAAAAAGGCATTCCCGATGTGAGCAATCCCCGCCGCCGTGGCCGGCACCGCTTCACCGTGGTGGTGGAAACGCCTACCCGGCTGACGAAGGAACAGCGGGAACTGCTGCAGAAACTGGATGAAACCATGGATAACAAATCCACCCCCAAGCGCAAGAAATTCTTCGATACGCTGAAGGATTTTTTTGACTAAGATCAATGGTTGTTTACGGCACCAAGATCCCCTTGTCTAAAGGGAGGCTTTGGACGTTCCCTCATTTATGCCATAAGCAACCATTTTTCGCATCAAGCGAGGTATCATTATGGAAGAAAATTTTGTAGCCGCGTGGCTTAACAACCGGGAAAAAGCCATCCATTTCGGCGTGCGGATGCGGCCGGTGGCGCCTGCGGACGCCATGAAAACCGCCCACCGCTGGCTCTCCGGCAACCGCGAAAGCGACGGCTTCAGTGTTTTGGCCGATAAGGGCCACCTGGAGCTGAGTCTGGAGGCCCTGGTCATCGACAAGCGCTTCACCGCGCTGTTTTCCGACGAGGAAGCCAATCATGCCCTCATGCGCCTGCTGGAGGCCGGGTATCGGTTTTAACGGGTAAAGGATTGTTTCGCGCAGTAAGAGAAAGGTGTCATTGCGAGGCCCAAAGGGCCGTGGCAATCTCCTGGTACAATCTAAATTTCTGCGCAACGTGACGAATATCGTACCGGGAGATCGCCACGTCGCACCTGTTGGGTGCTCCTCGCGATGACATCTTTTATTCATCATTGTGCCGTTAAACTACAATTTATCTTAACCAACCTTTCCTTATAAAAAACGGACGGCATTTCGCCGTCCGTTTTGCTGTTTACTTTTCCAGCGCCATGACCTTGTCGATCCGTCTCTGGTGCCGTGCTTCGCCGGAGAATTCGGTATTCAGCCAGGTGTCGGCAATTTCCAGAGCCAGATTCTCGCCCACCACACCGGCGCCCAGTGCCATCATATTGGTGTCATTGTGAAGCCGGGTCATCTTGGCGGACCACACATCGCTGAGAAGAGCGCAGCGGATGCCGTCGATCTTGTTGGCGGAAATGGACACACC
>JAZOBI010000006.1:0-13358 GCA_045595885.1 Faecousia sp.
GGGCCAAATGGCCCTCGCGTTTTTTTCGATAAATTGCAGTTTATCGTGGAGTTTGAAAATGTCATGTAGGGACCGGCGTCCTCGCCGGTCCCTACAAATGCATCACCGCAGCGATAAACGAAAATTTGAAGCCCAAATAACGGTCATAATAGTTGACAAAACCCGTGTTTTCGGGTAAAATATACATACTTCTTACATGACTGACGGATAAACGCAGGTCACTGCGGTGGAGTGTAGGAAATGTATGCCGACCGTCTGGGCAATCCGATTTCGCAGGGAACCGGATTGCCCATTTTTTACAAAAAGAGGTGCTTTATGAACAAGATCAAACATCTGAGTGAAAGCAATTTTCTGAAGTTGGTTTTCGCCTTTCTGACCCTTTGCTTCCTGGTGGCATCCTTCTGTATGCCCGACCGGGCGCAGATGCTCTCCGGCCTGGGCCAAATCATCACCCAGACCAGCAAAATCTCCACCAACTACTTTGCCGTAGGCGGTTACGCCGCCACATTCCTGAACATGGCACTGGTGGGTGTCGTCTGTCTGCTGCTGTTCTGCCTGCCCGGCGCGGTGGCCAATAACGGCTCCAACCTGGCCTTCATCCTCACCGTGGGCTTCGGCTCCTGGGGCATCAACATTCTCAACATTTGGCCCACCTTCCTGGGTGTTGCCCTGTACTGCCTGGTGAAAAAGGAAAAGCTGGCCAACAATGTCAACGCCATGCTGTTCTCCACCGGTATCGCGCCCCTGATCACCGACCTGCTGATCCGCTATCCCAACGCGGAAGTTGTAGGCTTCAATCTGACCGGTATTCTGCTGGCGCTGTTCATCGGTCTGGTTATCGGCTTCTTCCTGCCCGCCGGCCTTGCCTACTCTCCCAAGGTACATAAGGGCTTCGACCTGTACTCCGCCGCCCTGCCCGTGGGCATGACCGCCTTCTTCCTGCAGGCGGCTCTGTTCAAAACCATGGGCGTGGCGCTGCCCGCGGCGCCCGACGCGGAAACGCTGCAGGGGGCAAGCCGGTCCATCGCCAATATTTTCTGCGGCAGTGTGTTCGGCCTGTGCATTATTTTCGCCCTGATCCTGGGCTGCAAGCCCAAGGATTACTGGCTCCTTTTGAAGGATCCCGAACTGGTGACCAATTTCTCCAGCCGCTACGGCAACGCCGTGTACCTGATGAACCTGGGTGTTTACGGCCTGTTCATCCTGGCCTACTATAACCTGATCGGCGCCACCTTCAACGGCATCACCTTCGGCATTATCTTCTGTATGCTCTGCACCTGCAATTCCGGCTCCCATCCCGGCAACGTGTGGCCCATCATGCTGGGCTATGTGGTTTCCAGCTTCGTATTCGGCTGGATCTCCAAGGCCTTTGGTGGCAGCTTTGCCGGCGCCATCAACGCCCAGGCCATTGTGGTGGGTCTGTGCTACGCCAACGGCCTGAGCCCCATCGCCGACAAGTACGGCTGGCGCTGTGGCTTCATCGCGGCTGTGATGCACTACCTGCTGGTAACCTCCGTGCCCACATTGCACGGCGGCTACTGCCTGTATAACGGCGGCTTCACCGCCGCGCTGATCTGCATCATTCTGGTGCCGGAGCTGGAAAAGTTCTCCGCCACCGCCGATGAGCGCAGAGCCCGTCGCCTGCTGCGCCGCCGCGGCAAGGAAGCTGTTCAGCAGTAAATAGTTACTCCCCGATCGAAAGATCGGGGAGTTTTTTTGACGCAAATTCAAACAGCCCGATAAACTGCAATTTGTCAATCCGCCGGGCGATTGCTGCCATTTACAGCAGCTTGATCATTTCTTCATAGGGGATCACAGAAAAACCTGCCTTTTCGTAAGCCCGCACGGCATGGACATTTTCTTCCTCCACCTCCAGGCGCAGAACGGTGCCGGGAAAGCGTTTTTCCAAAAACGCGAAGACCTGACCCGCCACGCCTTTTCCCCGGCAGTTTGGCCGCAAATAAAGATCCTCGATCCAAACACAGGGTCGGCCAAATTCCGTGGAGAAGCTTTTTGCCACCATGCAATAGCCCACAATTTCTTCGCCGTGAAGGAATACAAAGCCCTCCAAAAATGGACTTTCGCCCACGCAGGCTTCAATATCCGCCCGGAAAATTTCCTCCGAGCCATTGGTGTAGACGGCAGGCGAAGCATAAAAGGTTTGCATCATTTCAAAAACCGGGGCTGCGTGTTCCGCCCCCATGGATACGATGTTAATCATTGGCTTCCTCCAGAGTCAGCCCCAGAACAATGGGGCAGTGGTCGCTGGCGTACGCCCCATCATGGATGGGCTGCACCACATCGTAAAAATCCACGGAAAAACCGGTTTTGGAGATCATAAAATAATCCAGCCGCTTGCATTTCTCCGGATTTCCCCAGTTTTGATAGGTATGACCCTGGGTGGTTGTTTCCGCCGCGTACTGGGCGTCCAGGAAATAGGCCGTGGCGCTTTTGTAGGTTTCCGAGCCTTCCAGCGCATTGAAATCTCCCATGATCACCGCCGGCAGACCGCCAAACTGGGCAATTTTATCCAGCACCACAGCGATACCCTTGATCCGGGCCTCATCGCTGACATGGTCCAGATGGGTATTGAACACCACAAAATCCCGGGAAGTTTCCTTGTCCGTCAGGATCACATAGCTGCAAATGCGGTAGTGCGCCGCGCCCCAATCCTTGCTCATGACCTCCGGGGTCTCCGACAGCCAGAACGAGCCCTTATCTTTTAAGGTATACAGGGCGGTATTGTAGAATATGGGGCAGCCCTCCGAAAGAGGGGAATTGTCCCGGTAGTCGATGACGGACTCGTAGCCCACCAGCACATCCACAAGATAACTGTAGTGCATGGCGGAAACTTCCTGGAAGCCGATGATGCCGGGCGCCTGAGCCGCCACATCGGAAAGCAGCAGGTCCGCCCGGTAGAACCAGCTCTTTTTGCCCAGATCCGTAGGCGACCAGCACCGCACATTACAGCTGACCATGGTGATCTTGCCGGTTTCGGGCCGGATGTCCACCGGCGCTTTCCGGCTCAGATACCGGGGAAAATACCAGCCCAGCACCACAGCGGCGCAGAGCAAAAGGGCCAGCACCGCCGCCAGAAAGCCCAACAGGCACTTTTTCAATACTTTTTTCATACTTTTCTCCTTTTTCCGGGAAAACGGATTGCCGCAAATACAGGGAGTGCCCCATATTTTGCGGCAATTTGGTATTCAAGACAAGGCATAACTCGCCGCAGGCGAGCATAGTCACAATTTTTGTTTCAAGGTTGTAACGGAAGAAACCAACATTCTGCGAAGTTCAATACAAGCACCATGCATAGCCGAGAATTCGTCTTTTGTAATGCTATTGGTTTCGTGTAGTAGTTCCAGCCAATAATCGCTTTCATTACATTCTTTTAACGCAATTTCGAATTTAGAAATAAAATCTTTTGTTCCCTGCGAATATTGTGCCTCATGAATGTTAGCGCCAACAGATGTGCCGCTTCTCAATAATTGGTTGGTCAATGCTGCTTCCACACCTCTGGCACGCAACTGTCTACAAAGAAGAATTGTGCGTTTCGCAAAATCCTTGGACTTATTTCGTAAAATGCTGCCTTGTATGTTTGCCCTCACCGAGAAGTTCAGTTATCCGTTTACAGTTATGAATTCGCTGATGCGAATGTTATGGTATGATTGCCGACAGAGTCAACGTTTCCTTAAGGCAACTCATAACTTTGCAAAGCAAATCATAACTCATAACTTGCCGCAGGCAATCATAGTTGAGTTTTGCTCCGCAAAACTCACTCCCATTCCACCGTTGCCGGGGGCTTGGAGGTAATATCGTAGGCGATGCGGTTGATATGGGGCACCTCGTTGACGATACGCACAGACACCCGGTCCAGCACCTCGTAGGGGATTCTGGTCCACTCGGCGGTCATAAAGTCGGAGGTGGTGACAGATCTCAGCACCAGGGTATTTTCATAGGTTCTGCCGTCGCCCATGACGCCAACACTCTTGGCATTGGTCAGCACGGCGAAATACTGGCTGCAATCTTTTCGGCATTCATGCTTGCCGATCTCTTCCCGGAAGATCCAATCCGCTTCCCGGAGGGTATCCAGCTTTTCCTTGGTGACTTCGCCCAGAATGCGGATGGCCAAACCGGGGCCGGGGAAGGGCTGGCGGTACACCAGATAGTCGGGCAATCCCAGTTCCTTGCCCAACAGGCGGATCTCATCCTTGAACAGGTGATCCAGAGGCTCCAGAACGGCCTTGAACTGCTCAATGACTTCTCTGGGCAGCAGCTTATTGTGATGGCTCTTGATGACGGCAGCTTCGCCTTCGCCGGACTCAATGACATCGGGATAAATGGTGCCCTGGGCAAAGAAGTCGGACTTGGTGATACCGAATTTCACCGCCTCATCCAGGAATACATAGCCAAATTCCGCGCCGATGATCTGCCGCTTGCGCTGGGGATCCTCCACGCCCTTGAGCTTGCTCAGGAACCGTTCCTCAGCATTGACCCGGACGAAATTCACATTCCACCTGGAGAAGGCGGCTTCCACTTCGTCGCCTTCGTTTTTGCGCATACAGCCGTGATCCACAAACACGCAGGTCAGCCGGTCGCCAACGGCTTCGGCAAGCAGCGCCGCCAGAACAGAGGAGTCCACGCCGCCGCTGAGGGCCAGCAGCACGCGACCTTCGGGGCCGATGGTTTCCTTCAGGCTTGCCACAGCCCGGCTGCAGAAATCGCCCATGGTCCACTCGCCCCTGGCGCCGCAAACTTCATAGAGGAAATTGCGGATCATGTCGGTGCCGTGCTGGGTATGATTCACCTCGGGGTGGTACTGCACGCCGTAGAAGCCCCGACTCTCGTCGGCAATGGCCACATTGGGGCAGGCGTCGGTGCGGCCCACCAGAGCGAAGCCCTCGGGAACCTTTGCCATATAGTCGCCATGGCTCATCCAGGTGATGCCCTCAGCGGGGATGCCCTTGAAGAGCTTGCAGGTGGTATCAAAGAAAGTTTGGGTCTTGCCGTATTCCCGGGCAGAATCCTCCTGGGCTTCGGTAACCTGACCGCCCAGGGTGTGGGCCATCAGCTGACAGCCGTAGCAAATGCCCAGAATCGGGATACCCAGCTTGAAAACCTCGGGGTCCACATGGGGGCTGGTTTCCAGATACACGGAATTGGGGCCGCCGGTGAAAATGATGCCGATGGGGTCATATGCCTTGATTTCCTCCACCGTCATGCGGTAGGACTTGATCTCGCAGTAGACATTACATTCGCGGACCCGGCGGGCAATGAGCTGATTGTACTGGCCGCCGAAATCGAGAATCAGAACTTTCTGGGACATGGGCGAATCCTCCCTGTGTTTCATATTTTCCATTATCATTTTATCAGCAAGGCGGCCCGATTACAAGCCCCTTTTGGGGGAAATTCTGCAGAAAAAAGGGGCTTTTTCCAGCCCCTTCCTCAGATATTCATTTTGCCTTCGCCGGCTGCAGCAGCTTTCCGAAGTTCAGCTTTTTCACCCGCACATCCAGAACAAACAGCAGCGCCGACAGCGCCATCAAAACATGAAGCGCGATTTCCAAAACGGCAGGCTCCAGCAGCAGGCCGATGAAATAAACCGGCGGCAGAACCATGGAAATGGTGGTCACGGGCATACCCCGATAGTATTTGGCTGCGCCGCTTTCCACCTGCTGCCGCTTGCCCTCCATCACGTTGAAAAAGCCCAGGCGAATCACCGCGCACAGGCAATAGGCGCAGAGAACGATGCTTCCCACCCAGCCATTGACGCCCAAAAAGTAACACAGCAGCGCCGGAAACAGGCCGAAGCTGATCACATCGCAAAGAGAATCGATCTGGATACCAAAGGCCTTCTCATCCTCGGTGCGGTTTTTCTTGGACCGGGCCACGATACCGTCAAACCCGTCGCAGAGGCCGGAAAACAGCAGGCAAACCACCGCCCAGGTAAACCGACCCTGGCTGGCCAGGAGGATGCCGGTCACGGAAGAAACCAGGCTCAGATAAGTCAAAATAACGGTGTAATCATAAAAACCTATGAATTTTCCCATGGATTATCTCTCTCTTTTCCGAAATAGTTTTAAAAGGCGGGCTTGATTGGTTTGCGCATCGCCCAGATAGAAGGAAACAAAGAATCCCACAATCAGCAGCGCCAGGGAAACCGCCGACTCCACATTCCAGCCCAATCGGCAGCGCTGACTGAGCATATTGGGGATCATGGCAAGAAAAATACCGAAAATCACGCTGTAGGTGCCGGTGTAGCACCACCGGAACAGCCTGCTCATCAAAAAGGATATGACCACGGCGCCGCAGCCCGCGCCAAAGGCCATAGGCAGCAAAATGGCCAAATCCAGATTGGCCAGCGCCCCCACATAGGTTTCATACAAGCCCAGGGTGGACAGAAAAACCGCCGGATCCACGCCGGGGATAATGGCGGTAGCCGCCACAGCCACCCCCAGCAAAACCCGCTGCAGAAGGGTCGGGTCGGTAATTTGGGGAAAGCTGTTGGGATTGACGGTAAAAAACCAGATACCCGCCAGCAGGGAGGCCGCTATCAGACCATAATGGTACCAGCGGAAGCCCCGATTGCGCACCTCTTTCCAAACCATGGGCAGGGTGCCCAAAATCAAACCCAGAAAGCAAAATCGGGTGGGCATTTCAAAGGTGGAGATGCAAAAATCGATGACCCGGCTGAACAGCAGCACACCCAGCAGCATACCCGCCAACAGGGGCAGCAGAAACCGGACATTTTTCCGAAAATCCCGCAGCAGCGTTCCCAGGGCGTCCAGAGATTTTTGGTAGAGGCCAAAGATGATCAGCAACACGCTGCCGCTGAGTCCCGGCGATACGCCGCCGATGCCCACTAAAATTCCTTTCCAAAAACGGTCCAATGTTTTCTCCTTCTTTCAAATCACGCAAAACCAGTAAACAAAATTTTCTTGTTACCAATTGTAACACAACCATGGGAAAAAGTAAATCTCAGCGGTATAAATTTTCCCCTTTTACAGATAATAGCATCGTAATTTGTAAAATGATTGTAGGCGTAAAAGTCTCCCTTGTGCATAGGGAGGTGGCACGGCGTAAGCCGTGACGGAGGGATTGTAAGGTATCGACAAAGACAATCCCCCAGTCAGAAATCAAAGATTTCTGCCAGCCCCCTTTACACAAGGGGCCTTTGCCGCAGAAAAGGAGAAAGATATATGAAAGCAACCGGCATTGTCAGAAGAGTGGATGATTTAGGTCGTATTGTGATTCCCAAAGAGATCAGAAGAACCTTAAAAATCAGAGAAGGCGACCCGCTGGAGATTTACACCGAAAAGGACGGCGGCGTCATCTTCCGCAAATATTCCCCCATGGGGGATCTGCAGGATTTCGCCGCCCAGATGTGCGAGGCCATCGGCGCCAACACCGGCCGTATCGCCGCCGTGTCCGACCGGGACAGCATCATCGCGCTGCACGGTGTGCCCAAGCGGGAGCTGATGGACAAGCCCAATTCTCCCGCCCTGGAAAAAATCATGGAAGGCCGCCGCAGCTATCGCTACACTCTGGGGGAAAACCGGATCCGTCCCACGGAGGAAACCGACAAATACCATCTGGGCGTGGCAGCGCCCATCCTGTGCCAGGGGGATCTGATGGGCTGCGTGCTTCTGCTGCTGGATGACGGTCAGGCGCCGCTGACGGAAGCGGATCAAAAATTGGCCGCCACCGCCGCCGGATTCCTGGGCAAGCAAATGGAAAGCTGACAGGGATTGCAAATTTTCGTTTATCGCTGCGGTGATGCATTTGTAGGGACCGGCGTCCTCGACGGTCCCTACATGACATTTTCAAACTCCACGATAAACTGCAATTTGCCCGTCCGAACAGTAAAAAAAGCCTCCGGAGTCCGGAGGCTTTTGGCTTATTTTTTGCTTTCTTCCGGCACCAGATCCAGAAAAATGGAATCATGTTCCGGTTTCAGCTGGGTGAATTTCACCCCGGCGGCAGCCATCATCCGCTTGGAGGCAATAAAGCTCATGGAGTCCTTATATTTATCGCTGAGGTACAGCACTTCCTGGATGCCGCTTTGAATAATGGCCTTGGCGCACTCGTTGCAGGGGAACAGCGCCACATAGATCCGGCTGCCCCGCAGGTCACGGCCATTGGCGTTCAGGATAGCATTCAGCTCCGCATGGACCACATAGGGGTACTTGGTTTCCGCTCCCTCCCGGTTCCAGGGGAATTCATCATCGCTGCAGCCCTTGGGCATACCGTTGTAGCCGGTGGAGATGATGATATTATCGGGGGAAACGATGCAGGCGCCCACCTGGGTGTTGGGATCCTTGCTGCGCTTGGCTGCCAGCATGGCAATACCCAGGAAATATTCGTCCCAGGAAATATAATCGGTGCGTTTCATAGTAAGAACCTCCAAAAATGATTGGTGCCGCAGGCGCTTTTTACCTCTCCAAAATGACGGGGCCGCCGGCGGAGAGTGCGGAGTGGATGTGCGCGGCAGCTTCCTCGGGCGTGACGGTGATCTGCTCACCGCTTACCATGTTCTTGACGGAGCATTTGCCGGCGGCAATTTCATCCTCGCCCAGCAGCACCGCGAAGGGAACGCCCAGCTTGTCGGCATAGGCCATCTTCTGCTTGAATTTCTTCTGCTCGCCGTAGAGCTGTACCTTCAGGCCGGAGGCGCGCAGCTGCTCTGCCAGGGAAATGGCCGGGCCGATTTCGCCCATGGGCAGCACCAGGCAATCGCAGGGAGAAGTGGGCAGGGCCGGGTTCAGTAGCCCCTGCTCGTCCAGCACGTAGAAAAGTCTGGTCAAACCGATGGAGATGCCCACGCCGGGCAGCTGCCGCTCGGTATAGTAGCCGGCCAGATTATCATACCGGCCGCCGGAGCAGACAGAGCCGATCTCCGGATGATCCAGCAGCGTGGTTTCGTAAACGGTGCCGGTGTAATAATCCAGGCCGCGGGCAATGGTCAGATCCACGGCAAAATTGGCTTCCGGCACGCCGAAAGCGCCCAAATTCTCGCAGACTGCCTTCAGTTCCTGCACACCCAGGTCAAACAGCTCGTTTTTGCCGCAGTAGCCTTCCAGCGCCGCCAAAACTTCGGCATTGGTGCCGCGAATGGCGATGAAGCGGAGGATTTCATCCGCCTGCTCCTGGGTCAAGCCGCATTCGCAGATGAGCAGCGCGCCCACCTTTTCGGCGCCGATTTTATCCAGCTTGTCCACGGTGCGCATAATCTCACCGCTCTTTTCCGCCAGATCCTCCATGGCGTAAAAGCCGTTGAGGATCTTGCGGTTGTTGACCCGGATCTGGAACCGCTCCAGACCGAAGCCACGGAATACCTTATAAATAATGGCGGGAATTTCCGCTTCATTGATGATATCCAGCTTGCCGTCACCAATGATGTCGATATCGGCCTGGTAGAATTCCCGGAAGCGGCCACGCTGGGCCCGCTCGCCACGGTAGACCTTGGAGATCTGATAGCGGCGGAAGGGGAAGGCAAGATCGTTTGCGTGCAGGGCAACATACTTTGCCAGCGGCACCGTCAGATCGAACCGCAGCGCCAGGTCGGAATCGCCCTTCTGGAAGCGGTAAATCTGCTTTTCCGTATCGCCGCCGCCCTTGGCCAAAAGAATCTGGGCATCCTCGATGGCGGGGGTGTCCAGGGCGGCAAAGCCGTAGGATGCGTAGGTTTTGCGGAGAATTTCCATCATCCGCTCCAGCTGCGCCTGCTTGCCGGGCAGCAGCTCCATAAATCCGGACAAAGTCCGGGGCTTGATAATAGACATAGTGTTTCCTCTTTTCTTGCGTCAAGTAGGGACCGGCGTCCTCGACGGTCCTGCCGGCACAGCATTTTGGTTAGAAGGACCGTCCGGAGACCGGTCCCTACATAAATTCCATTAGTATCTCGGTTTGGTGTGCAGCAGTTCACGCCAATCCAAATCACCCCGCTGCAGACCCATGATCAGCATTTCGGCGGAAGCCAAATTGGTGGCCACAGGCACATTCTGCTTGTCACAATGGCGGATGGTTTCCACCATCTGGCTGTCTTCCCAGGCATCACAGTTGTTGGGATCGGTGAACAGCAGCACCAGGTCGATCTCATTGTAGGCAATTCGCGCGTTGATCTGCTGGTGGCCGCCCTGCTTATGGGACAGCAGCAGCGTAATGGGCAGCCCCGTATGATCCGCGATCAGCCGGCCGGTGGTGGAGGTAGCGAACAGACTGTGCTTATTCAGTACACTCTTGTAGGCAGTGCAAAACTGCACCATCAGCTCTTTTTTCTTATCATGTGCCAAAAATGCAATATTCATAATGTTCGCTCCTTACTTAAAGTCTCGTAATGGGATGCCCACGGGCAAACCCTGTATTCTTTGGGCCATGCGGTCAAAGGCCGCCACAGCGCCTTTTTTTCTGCAAAGACCCGACACAGGCAGGTCATGGTTGGTGGCCAGCAGGATATTCTCATCCTCCGCCACGATGCCCAGCAGCGGCAGACCCACCTGATCCATCACATCATCCACGGTCAGACCCAGATTTTTTGCCGCAGGAGGACGGATCCGGTTAACTGCCAATTTTGCCGGCTTTCCCAGCCGTTCCAGCCATTGGGTCATCCGGGCGGTGGCCCGGATGGCGGCAGGCTCCTGCACCGTCACCACCACGCAGCGGTCGGCATTTTCCACCGCCAGACGAAAGCCGCTGTCCATACCGGCGGGGGCATCCAGAAATACAAAATCAAAGGAATTTCGGGCCTGTTCCACCAGGGAAGCAAAGGCATGGAAGTCGCATTGATCCGGCTGGCAGTTCAGTGGCGCGGCCAGCAGATGCAAACGGGAAAAATCCATATGCCGCTGGGCGTTTTCCAGGGAATAGCCCCCGTCCAGCACATCCAAAAAGGAAAGGGCGGCGGTGCTTGCCATGCCCAGCGCCAGATCCAGGCCACCCAGGCCGGTATCGCAATCCACGCACAGCACTCTCTCGCCCCGGGCAGCCAGCGCCATGGCGAGGCCGGCGCAGAGGGTGGTTTTTCCCGTGCCGCCTTTTCCGGAAACGAACACGATCACTTCGCCCACGGATGTCGCACCTCCCCATAATCAGCTGATTGTATTATAAAGCAATATTTCACAAAAATCAATAGGAATTTAAGGGTTTTTAATTGATTTTTTATCAAAATGCACAAAAATTTTTCCATATATCAGAAAAAAGGCAGGCGTCACCGCCTGCCCTGATCTATATATAGACTGAAAAGATAACTTGTTGTTTACACTACGATGGTGCCGTAGGGTGTATGTGTAAACAACCATTTATCTTACGAAGGTAGTGCTGAGGGTGCAGCTCCAGTTTTCGCCGGGGGCTACCGTGGCGGCGGCAGGCTTTTTCGCCCAATCGGTGCCGCCGAATTCATAGCTGGGCAGGCTGTACCAGGGCTCAATGCAAATGAACCGGGGCAGGCCGGGCTTGCTCCAAATCAGGCAGTAGGGGAAATCCGAAATATGGCAGACCACGCCCCGGCCGGTACCCTTTTCATAAAGACCCAGGGTTTCGGATCGGAGATTCACCATACAATGGCTGTCATTGTCAAACATACCGGCAGTGACGGGAATGGCGCGGATATTTTCGCCCAGGCTGTAAACTTCCCCGTTGACCAGGCCCTTGGGGGCTGTGCCCAGGCAAAGAGGGGACTCGGTTTCGGAGAAGCGCAGCTCATAATCGTCGATGGTATGCTTTTCATCGAAGGGAACCGTAAAGGCAGGATGGTAACCGATACCGAAGGACAGAGCCGTTTCCCCCGGATTTTCCACCTTCAATGTGTGATGCAGGGTATCAGCCTCCAGCGTAAAAATGGACAGCAAGCGGAATTTGAAGGGGAAAACCGCCAGGGTTTCAGGACTGTCGGTCAGTTCCAGCACAATTTTGCTTTCATTGGCGCAGACCAGGCTATGGGCAGCGGTGCGGGCGAAGCCATGCTGGGCGGCGCAATCGTAATCCCGGCCATCGACCGTCAGAACCCCATCCTTCAATCTTCCGCAATAGGGGAACAAAATGGGGGCGTGATAGCCCCAAACCGCCGGGTCAGCCTGCCAAATATGCTCTGCGCCGTCGTTTTTACGCACCACGCTCTTGACCTGAGCGCCCCAATCGGTGACCGTTACCTTCAAATATTCGTTTTCCAGAAAGTATTCCATGAGATATTCTCCTTTATAAATGTTCATTTATCTGCTCACCAGGAAATAGACCAGCACGGCGGTGCCCAAAATGATGCGGTACACGCCAAAGGGCGCGAAGCTGCGCTTGCGGACAAAATCCATCAGCGCCCGGATCACCAAAAGGCTGACGCCGAAGGAAACCAGGCAACCCACCAGCAGCACGCCGATCTCCAGCCCGGAAGGTATCATACCCTCCAGCAAATACTTGGCCATTTTCAGGGCGCTGGCGCCCAGCATGGTGGGAATGGCCAGGAAAAAGCTGAATTCCGCGCCGGCGCCCCGGCTGACACCCAGCACCAGAGCGCCCAGAATGGTGGCGCCGCTGCGGGAAGTGCCGGGAATCAAACTCAGGCACTGGAACGCGCCGATGAGCAGGGCGGTTTTATAGTCGATAGCGTGGACATCGTCGATCTTTGCCTGCCGAGCCCGGTTGCGACTCTCAATCAGCAGAAAACCCACGCCATAGATGATCAGCATCAGGCCCACCACGGAGAAGGTATACAGGTGGGAATCCAGCCAATCGTCCAGCAGCAAACCCAGCACCGCGCTGGGCACCACCGCCACGATCACTTTGAACCAAAGATTCCAGGTATCCTTCTTCTCCCGGGCCGTTTTTCGGGAAGAAAAGGGCCATAGCTTATGGAAGAAAAGCAACAACACCGCCAAAATGGCGCCCAGCTGGATCACCACCTGGAACATTTCGTAAAAACCTTCGCTTACATCCAGACGGATAAATTCATCCAGCAAAATCAGATGGCCGGTAGACGAAATGGGCAGCCATTCTGTGATGCCCTCGACGATACCGAACAATATGGCCTTCAAAAGTTCGATCATAATGCAGCTCCTTTTTCAAATTTTCGTTTATCGCTGCGGTGATGCATTTGTAGGGACCGGCGTCCTCGACGGTCCTTCGGCAAAATTTGACCTTGATGGGCTAATTTTGCTGCATTCTATGGGAACATTTGTAAAAATGCCGCTTCGCGGTAGGACCGTCGAGGACACCGGTCCCTACATGACATTTTCAAACTCCACGATAAACCGCAATTTACTATTATGATACAATTAACTCATGAAATTTGCAAGGGAAACCTGCGTGTTCACAAATTTGGGCGGAACTCTTTACAAATTGTTCACCAGAAATGGCAAATTTGCGATATA
>JAZOBI010000007.1:0-7921 GCA_045595885.1 Faecousia sp.
AAAGCGGGATGCTCTTATCGGAGAATTTGAATAAGGGTATGGGCATAGCCCGAGGCATTGATCATACAAATGCGAAGTCCGCAATAAAAACAGAAAGAGAGAACAAGATGGAATGCGCCCATCAAGTTCTCTCTTTTTCTACTTTCCGTTTAGAGTTATAGGTTTGCCTTTGACTCCGTCAAAACGCAAACGTTATGATAGGATTGCCCCGCAACCCTTAGCGCGACGTAGTCGCTCATAACTTGGCGCAGCCAATCATAGCGCACAACTTGCCCACAAGGGCAATCCTAACTTAGCGTGATACTCCGTTAAGAGTATCACGCTAACCCGGCAGGCTGTTTTTTATAAGGGCAACAGGCGGATAACCGCCACAGAGGCATCGTCCTCCATCTCTCCATACTCCAGGATCTTTGCCGCCAGAGTGCCCGACGGCTCCGCATTCGGCGCCAGCAGATTCCGCACAGCCTTCTCTCCATCCACACCATCGCTGAGCAGCACCAGCGTTTCTCCCCGGCGCATGGTGATTCGGTCCACCGTTTCCCGGTTCTGGGTAACGGAAAGTCCCGGCGGCACCGTAACCGAGCCGATTCGTTCCACCCCCGCCCCCTGCAGCAGCCAGGATGGAGCGGCGCCCCACTTGAACAGGGTTGCTTTTCCGGTATCCAGGCAGAGTTCCGCCAAATCCACCGTTACCGCCCCTGCGTTGCCCCGCAAGGTGCAGATGCTGTTGATGCTTCGCAGGGCATAGGCCGCCGGATAGCCCGCCATCAAAAGCCGCCGCAGCATTTCTGCCGTGATGCCCGCCTCCCGGGCAGCGCCTTCGCCGGTGCCCATGCCATCGCAGAGCAGCAGATAGTAGCGGCACTCTGTGCCGGCAAACCACAGGCATTTATCTCCGTTGGTCTTTTCCCGTCCGGAAGCGCATACCGCCACCTCCGGCCGGAATCTGGGCCGGGGTCCATTCCCACGCTGAGGCAGCCGATCCGCCAAATCCTGCAAATATTCCGACAGAAACCGATACTGCTGCAGCACAGCTCCACGGTATTCCCGGCGGCTGTCCCGCTCGGCCTTGATGGTACGGTACCGTTCCTGGCTGTGCCGCAGCTCCGGCAAAAGCCGAGCCCGTTTTTTACAGGCAATCGGCAAATCGTCCACGGAATTCAGTTCCCGATGGAGCAGCTCCGGCGGAAGCTGTTTGGCATTTTCCAATTCCTTGCAGGTCTTTCGGCAGGGACAGCCGCCGCAGGCTCGTTCCGCGGCTTTCTGAATCAGCACCGTTTCATCAATATCCGGCTCCTCCACTTCCAGAAGCAGCCGCTCGGACTGGGAAATGGCCTCCGATGCCATTTCCAGCCGTACCTGGGCAAAGCCGGTTTCCCCCCGGCGATGGGAAAACCCGGCGTTGCGTCTGGGCAGCAGCACCCCCGTCACACCGCCCAAGGCCAGGGGCAGCAATGGCTGCAGATCCCATTGTCCGCAAAGAGCCATAATCACCCCAAACACCGCCGCCGGCGCCAGCGCTACCCAGGCTCGGCGAACCCTGGGCAGCAGCCGCAGCAAATAGCTCAGGCACAGCACCGCCGTCATGGGAACCGGCGTTACCCCCGCCAAGTCCAGTGCCAGCCCTGCCAGCGCCACCGCCGGAAAGGGCATGGTTGCCACAAAGGCGGCGCCCGCCAAAAATCCCAGCCCCAAGAAAGGCAGAGGCGCGATCTGCGCCAGTGCCAGCACACAGAAGCCGGCCAAAATCCACTCCGTAGCCGGTTCCTTCCGATCTCTTGCCAGGATCACCAGCCAGGTTCCCCCGAAAGCCAGGCCAACCCGCAGCAGGTAGAGCAAAATAGGAACATCCTCACCCTGCCAGATTTGAAAAACCACGCCGCCGGCAGCCACAATCAGCGATGCCAGTGCCGGCTGCAGCAGCGGCATATTTCGTCCCAGCTTGCTTTGGGCCACCAGCACGCACACCGGAAGTCCCGCCGCCATCCACATCAGCGCCTGCAAACAGTTTTCTCCCCAGAACAGCCAATATCCCAAGCCGCTGCCCGCCGCGAACGCCAGACTCATCCATCCCGGGATGCCGGCGCACAGCATAGCCAGGCACAGCGGCTGCAGAAAATTGGCCAGGCTGGCCGCACTGAGGCAAAAGCCTGCCACACACCAGGCACCCGCCCTCATTGCCGGCTCCACACCCGGTTTGGACATCCAGAGCCGAAGCAAGCGCCGTCCCGTTTGGATATAATTTTTCAGTTCCGCAATCATATGTATCCTGCCTTTCCGTTGCTTTTCCTCTGTTATAGAGGCATAGTAACACGATAGGCAGGATTATTCCGTCGGAATCCGGCGGAATTGAAAAGTTTCTTGCATTCCCCACTTTTCCGATGTATAATGGCAGAAAAAAAGGAGCGCGCTATGGGCAGAGAATTTGAACTGAAATACACCGCCACCCCGGAAATCCACCGGGCTCTGGAAACAGCATACAGCCCTTTCCGGCAAATCGCTATGGAAACCACCTATTTCGATACGCCGGAGCTTGCCCTGTCCGCCCGGAAAATGACCTTGCGGCTGCGACGGGAAAACGGCACCGTCCTTTGCACGCTAAAATGCCCGCTGGCCGACGGCAGCAAAGGCGAATGGGAACTGGAGGCGACGGATCTTTCCGACGGTCTGGCCGCCCTGATCCGGGGCGGCGCCCCATCTGAGATCGCCACACTGGCAGCAGACGGGTTGGTTCCTGTTTGCGGTGCCCGTTTCACCCGCCTTGCCACCGTGTTGTCCACTGCCGACGGAACTGCCGAATTGGCGCTGGACAGGGGTGTTTTGTTGGGCGGCGGCAAAGAGCTGCCTCTGTGCGAAGTGGAATTGGAGCTGAAATCCGGCTCCGACGAGGCTACCGTTGCCCTGGCAAACAAGCTGGCCGAAACCCATGGCCTGAAACCCGAATCCCATAGCAAATTCCGCCGGGCTTTCATCCTGGCTAAGGGAGAATAATATGGCAAATCTCGGAACTATTATGGAAAAATATGACCGTTTTGTGGTCTTCGATACGGAAACCACCGGGCTGAACTATGCCCGGGATGAAATCATCGAATTTTCCGCCGTGGTGCTGGATGTACAAAACGGCGACGCGGTGGTAACCAGAGAATATGATAATCTGGTAACCCTGACTCCCGGCAATACGGTACCCGAAATGATCACCCGCCTGACCGGCATTTCCACCATGGACATCGCCCAGCGGGGCATCCCCAAAGAGCAGGTCTGCGCCCATATCGCGGAAATGATCACCGGCAACACCCTGCTGCTGGCCTACAACGCCCATTTTGATTTGAGCTTCCTGTTTTATCTGCTGCTTCGAAACGGCGATCCCACCATTTTGAAAGGGAAAGACAAGCTGGATCTGCTGACGGTGTACAAAGACCGGCGGGAATACCCTCACAAGCTGTGCAACGCCATTGACGCCTACAACCTCTCCGGAAAGGTGGTCAATTCTCACCGGGCCATTGATGATGTACTGGCCACGGTGGCAGTAATGGAAGCCATGGCAGCGGAGCGGGATGATCTCGAATGTTATGTAAACCTATTCGGTTACAACCCCAAATACGGCATTGAAGGAAAACCCATCGGTTCCGTTACTTACAAACCCCAGCCCTATCAAATCACGCGACAGCTGTATCTCAAATAATCAGGAGGCCAATTATGATCAACCAAGCCGCGCTTGCTCTGGGTACCAAACGCAACACCATTATGGAATTGGCAGACTATGGCCGCAGACGGGCTGCCATAGTCGGCAGAGAAAATGTGTTCGATTTCAGCATCGGCAATCCTTCCGTCCCCGCCCCGGACATGGTCAACGCAACCATCACGGATATTTTGCGGAACACCGATTCCCTGGCGGTACACGGCTACACCTCTACCATGGGCAGCATGGAAGCCCGGTTGGCTGTGGCGGAAGACATGAACCGCCGCTTCGGCTGCGACGCGAAACCGGAAGAACTGCTGCTGTGCTGCGGCGCCGCGCCGGAGGTTTCCGCCGCCTGCAAAGCCCTGGCCAGCGATGGCGCGGAAATCGTGGTTTTCGCCCCCTATTTCCCGGAATACAAGCCCTATATTGAGCAGGCAGGCGCCATTTTCCGGGTGGTGCCGCCGGATCTTCCGGATTTCCAAATCAACTTTGCCGCTCTGGAAGACGCGCTCAACCCCAACACCTCAGCGGTGATCATCAACAACCCCAACAATCCGGCAGGTACTGTATATTCTGCCGAAACCATTCAGCATCTGGCCCTGCTGCTGGACAGAAAGAGCGCCGAATACGGTCATCGTATTTACATTATCGCCGACGAACCTTACCGGGAACTGGTGTATGACGGCGCGGTTGTTCCTTTTATTCCCAGCATCTACCCTCACACTGTGGTGTGTTATTCCTACTCCAAATCCCTTTCCCTGCCCGGCGAGCGATTGGGCTATATTTATGTACCTGCCGGGGCTCAGGATGGCCGGGATTTGTACCATGCTGTTTTGGGCGCCGCCCGGGCCATGGGGCATGTGTGCGCTCCCTCGCTGATGCAGCTGATGCTGACCCGCTGCGCCCATCTGCAGCCGGATCTGACCACATATGACCGCAATCGCCGCGTGCTGGTGGAGGCGTTGACCCAATACGGCTATGAAATGGCCAAGCCGGAAGGCGCTTTCTACATTTTCCTCAAAGCTCCCGGCGGCGATGACCGGGCTTTCTCCCAGAAAGCCATGGGGCGGGATCTTCTGCTGATGCCCGGTTCCGATTTCGGCTGCCCCGGCTATCTGCGGTTGTGCTACTGCGTCAGTTATGACACGGTGTCCCGGAGCCTGCCTCTGTTTCAGGAGCTGATCCAATAAATGGAAACCCCCGGCTGTTTCAAGCAAACAGCCGGGGGGATTTTTTAGGGTTGTGTATTCTCAGAAATTCGGAAGGCCCAGATCCTCCGCGGTCAGACCCATGATTTCCAGATCAATATCCAGCCATCCGCACAGCAGATCCGCCAGCATGGATGCCCAGGAGCAGAGGGCTTCAGGGGTTTCACTGTCATTGAGTTCGTAACCGTCGTAGGGCAGCATACCATCGGGCACAAAGTCGGACAGGTCAGTATAGCCGTACATATAGTCGTCGTAAACATCCCAGTACGCCCAGCCATATATACCATCGGAATCCATGTAGATATACAGGAACATATCCCAGTCAATGGTCAGGCACAGCTCGATCTCCTCATATTCCAGATCGTAGTTGTAGTAGCTGATGTACTGACTGCCGCTTTCAGACTCCACAGGATCCATCAAAATGGAATATTCGTAGTCTTCGGAATAGAAATCACCGTAGTTCAGGATATACTCCTTCATGATTTCATAGGGATTGTTGGCGGCGGTTTCCAGATCTGCCACCTGGGACAGCGTCATGGGGCTGCTGTAATCCAGCTTGGACAGCTCTGTCACAGACACGGCAAAGTTCAGGTTCTGAGAGTCGATCCGGATCCAGGTGTTGATACCAATGACCTCGCCGAAGCGGTTGATCAGCGGACCGCCGGAGTTGCCGGAGGAAATAGCCGCGTCATGCTGCACGCAGCGAACGCCATCCACATCCCGGTCCGCATTGGTGATGATACCCTGGCTGAAGGTAGCGGTCAAACCCTGGGAGCTGCCAAAGGCATACACCGTTTCGCCGGCGGCATGAATTTCCTGGCAGACGGGGATGGCGGTCAGGTCGGTGGCGTTGATTTTCAAAACCGCCAAATCATACATCGTGCTGTAAGCCAGCACCTGGGTTACATCGTAGGTTTTGCCGTCGATGGCCACCTGGGCACTGTAGGCGCCCTCAATGACATGGTAATTGGTCACCACAGTACCGTCGCTGCTGTAAACAAAGCAGGAGCCCAGACCCAAGCCGTTTCCTTTGGCATCATAGGTGGTCACCTCGCCAACGGAAGCTTCCGTCATATCGTGGATTTCAACAGCCGTATACGAAGGCATGACAACCGCCTCTGTATAGCTGTCACCGCAGCCGGTGCAGGTAAATCGGTTGACACCGTCGGCGTTGCAGGCAGGCGCCTGCTCCAGATTCTCGCTGTAGCTGTGGTCGATCACGGCAACCTCGGTCTGTTCAACCGTAACCAAACCGCAAACCTGGCACTTCTTGCCTTCGGTCAAACCAGTTTCCGTGCAGGTAGGGGCCACCGCGGGGATGATTTCCTCCTTGTGGTTCAGGGTCGCCTCGATCTTCTCGGTTTCTGTATAGCCGCACTTTTCACATTCCCGGGATTGGAGACCGGGACCCGCGCAGTCCGCCTGCCGCTCCACTTCCCATTTGGTAAATTCGTGTTTACATTCTCCAAGACTGCAGGCAGACAATGCCAGCACCACCATCAGCAATGTCAGCATCAACAAAACATATCTTTTTTTCATCCATATTTCTCCCTTTTTTTCGTTGTTTGGTATACTCTCCCATTATAGCAACCCTTTCGCCAATATTCAAGCATCGTCTTTGGATTATTTCCGAAAAAATCGGCAAAAATTTGCAAAAAAGATTTGCTTTTTCCTCTTTTGCGTGCTATACTATTTGGGCATTATGCGAAACTATGCGATTTCGGGCACATGAGCCCATATTATTTGAAAGGGGTATGACACCTATGCACAAGTATGTTTACCTGTTCACCGAAGGCAACGGCACCATGCGTGAGCTGCTGGGCGGCAAGGGCGCCAATCTGGCCGAAATGACCAACATCGGTCTGCCTGTCCCTCAGGGTTTCACCATCTCCACCGAAGCCTGCACCCAGTACTACGAAGACGGCCGTAAGATCAATGATGATATTCAGGCTCAGATCATGGAAAATGTTGCTAAGCTGGAAGCCATCACCGGCAAGAAGTTTGGCGACCTGGAGAATCCTCTGCTGGTCTCCGTCCGTTCCGGCGCCCGCGCCTCCATGCCCGGCATGATGGATACCATCCTGAACCTGGGTCTGAACGAACAGGTCGTGGAAGTTATGGCTGCCAAGTCCGGCAATCCCCGCTGGGCTTATGACTGCTACCGCCGCTTTATCCAGATGTACTCCGACGTGGTTATGGAAGTCGGCAAGAAGTACTTTGAAGTCCTCATCGACGAGATGAAGGAGCGCAAGGGCGTCACTCTGGACGTAGATCTGACCGCCGAAGATCTGAAGGAACTGGCCGGTCTGTTCAAGGCCGAGTACAAGAATAAGATCGGTACTGACTTCCCCTCCGATCCCAAGGAGCAGCTGATGGGCGCTGTCCAGGCTGTGTTCCGTTCCTGGGACAACCCCCGCGCTAACATCTACCGCCGTGAAAACGATATCCCCTACTCCTGGGGCACCGCTGTTAACGTCCAGTCCATGGCCTTCGGCAACATGGGCGACGATTGCGGCACCGGCGTTGCTTTCACCCGTGACCCCGCCACCGGCGCCAAGGGTCTGATGGGTGAGTTCCTGACCAACGCCCAGGGCGAAGACGTTGTCGCCGGCGTTCGTACTCCCATGCCCATCTCCGAGATGGCCGAAAAGTTCCCCGAAGCTTTCAAGCAGTTCCAGGAAGTCTGCCAGATCCTGGAGAACCACTACCGCGATATGCAGGACATGGAGTTTACCGTCGAGCACGGCAAGCTGTATATGCTGCAGACCCGTAACGGCAAGCGTACCGCTCCCGCCGCTCTGAAGATCGCCTGCGACCTGGTTGACGAAGGCATGATCGACGAGAAGAAGGCCGTTTCCATGATCGATCCCCGTAACCTGGACACCCTGCTGCATCCCCAGTTCGACACCAAGGCTCTGAAGGCCGCTACCCCCATCGGCAAGGCTCTGCCCGCCTCCCCCGGCGCTGCCTGCGGTAAGATTGTCTTCACCGCCGAAGATGCCAAGGAATGGGCTGCCCGCGGCGAGAAGGT
>JAZOBI010000008.1:0-6815 GCA_045595885.1 Faecousia sp.
ATACCAGTTATCACATAATGTATTTTTATTCGTGCATTTTGGCAGGTTCATCGGGGTCGAAGCCGTTATTTTCCCAAATGTCCTCTATCTTCGTCCGAGCCGCTCCTCCCCCGCGCAACACCTCTTATGCCGAACCGGAACAAACGATCCCAAAAAACCGGCTGCGGGAAGCTTTCCCGCAGCCGGTTTGTACCATTTCTGTATTTCACGCCTTTTTCCAAAGCCACAACCCATAGCCTCCGGAAACAATCACGATCAGCACAGAGCTGCAGACCGAAACCAAATCGGCAGAAGTCTGTCCAAAAACAGCCCCAACCAAATCGCTGAAAGGCCCCTGCTCCAGGGCAAAGGCGCTGCTGCCGTTGACAAACATATGGCTTGCGACGCAGGGCCAGAGGCTGCCGCCTTTGTATGCAATGAGGGTATACAGGAAGCCAATGATGATGGCGTAGCACACCTGAAGCAGAACGCCCAGCGTGTCTGCCGTGTTGGCCAGGTTCACAATATGTCCCGCGCCAAAGGTGATTGCCGACACGATGATCGCGATTCGCAGGTTCTCTTTCGCCATGGCCCGGAACAGGAAACCCCGGAAAATGATCTCCTCCACAAAGCCCGCAACTGCCAGATTGATGGCCATCAAAACAGCCACAGCTACCGGCGCATTCAGACCCAGCCCGTTCTTCAGATTGACGCAGGACATAAGGATCAGCGGAACGAACCACAAAAACCGCCTCCAATTACCCTTGAAGCGGCACAGGCCAAATTTCTCAGCAAGGCCGTTTTTCACAATCCAGCCTGCGGAAGCCGCCGCCAGCGCCACGATGCAAATGACAGGTACCAGAACCTGCTGTGGTGTCTTTCTTTCCAGATCGTCAAAGCCACCGCAGAACCGGAGGGCCATGTTCATCACCGCCACATACAGCCCAATCCACACCAGCGCAAAGGACAGCTCGCTTTTTTCATAAAGCCTTTTCATGTTCGTTCCTCCTGATTTCTTTACGGAGGTCACATTCCCCGGATGACATCCGCGTCGATGTTTTCCAGCAACGCAATGACCATCTGTACCGTGGCCTCGAAGTCGAATTCCGTGGAGATGCAGTTGGTGGCATGGGCGTAACGAACCGGAACGCCGGCCACAATGGCGGGCGCGCCCACCAGGGCGGTCTGGATGGAAGCGGCGTTGTTGCCACCGCCTTCCCGGACGGATTCCTGGACGGGGATTCCCTTTTTCGCAGCCAAATCCAGGGCCCAGCGCTGGTAGCGCGGCGCGCAGATGGCGCTGATGTCCAGGTGGCGGAACATGGGGCCCTTGCCCAGGGCGGTCTGGATGGCGTAGGGCTCGGTGAAGGTATCGTCAGCGGGACAACCCTCCATGACAATGGCGATATCCGGCTTCACACGGTGAACGGTGACCTTGCTGTTGCGGGGTCCCAGTTCCTCCTGGGTGGAAAGAACCGCCACCACATCGCAGGGCAATTCCCTGCCCGCCAACCGATGCAAAGCCTCCAGCATGGCGGCGCAGCCGATGCGGCAATCGAAGGCTTTTCCAAAGAGCAAACCGCGCTTCTCATCGTGGCAGAACGTGGTGGCAGGCACCACCGGCTCACCCATGCGGATATGGAAATTTTCCACCGCGTCCTGATAGGAGGTGGCGCCGATGTCGATGACCATGTTGGAAATATCCATGGCAGGATTGGCTTTCTCGGAAGCGGACATGAAATGGACAGGCTTGGCGGCGATGATGCCGGGGATATATTCGCCCCTGGCGTTACGCACCAGAACCTTGCTGGAAATCAAAGCGTTTTTGTTCCAGCTTCCCAGCTGCAAAAAGCGCAGGCAGCCATTGGGTTTGATGGAATGGATCACAAGACCCACCTCATCGGAATGGGCATCCAGCATCAGAACCGGCTTGTTGCCGGTATTTTCCTTGCGGTAAATATAGAGATTACGCAGGAAATCTTCCTTCATTTCACCGATGGAGGCGGCATATTTCCGGGCAACCGTTACCACCTCGTCTTCAAAACCGGAAGCGCCCGGCGCGTCGGACAGCTCCCGCAGCAATTGCAGCGCGTGTTCATTCATTTTCATGGAAAATCCTCCTTTTCTTCTCAGCCCACAGAAACCGAAAATGTTAAACTTGAATCAGGTTGGCGTGGCTGATCCGTTCCTGACTGTACAGAATCACATGGTCGCCCTCCGGCAGCATCAAATCGCCCTTGGGCACCAGCATAACACCGTTACGCTTGACCATCACGATCACTGTTTGCCGGGAAATATCCAAATCCCGAATGAGCTGACCGTTCCAGGCATTTTGCTTCAGCAGAACGATCTCCTTCAGGTCGATGTGCGTGTCTTCTTTCAGGGCTTCCGCGCCCAGGATGAGGGTATCGTTGCTTTTCAGCACCACATTACCTCTGGGGACAATGTTTTCACGGCCGCGGCGGATCATCGCCACGATGACACCGTGGGGAAGACCCAGATCCATAATCGCTTTGCCCGTCCAGCTGTCACCCTTTTTCAGGTTGACCTTGATAAAATGAACATCTTCCTCATGGGCATATTCGCTGATACGCTTGAGGCGGGAATACTGGTCAACAAAGCTCGCGGAAATAATACCGGTGGGAATGGCCACCATGCCAACACCCAGGAAAATGATCACAATACTGAACAACTTGCCCAGGGTGGTTACAGGATAGATGTCGCCGTAGCCGATGGTCAACAGGGTGGAAACCGACCACCAGATCCCGGAAAACGCATTGGAGAATACCTCCGGCTGCGCTTTATTCTCCAGGCTGTACATACACAAACTGGAGCCCATCATCAGCACCATAATGATAAACACCGAGGAGAAAAGCTGCTGGCGCTTGCTGGTGATAACATCAGTGATGACATTCAGAGAGTCATCGTAGGCATTGATCTGGAACAGCCGGAAAACCCGGACCACCCGGAACAGCCGGAAAACCGTGGCGCCGGCAGGGAAGAAAATAGGCAGATAGTAAGGAAGCCAGGAAAGCAGATCCACGATGCCGGTGAAAGAGCTGAAATATCTCCACAGCGCCCGCCCTTCCGAAAGGCCCGGACGGATAATCGGGGCTGTCCACAGCCGAAGGGCGTAGTCCACAGCAAAGAAGGCGACTGTCAACGCCTCGATCAGCAGCAGGATGGGGCCGTATTGGGCCTACATACTGTCGAAGGTATACATCACCGTGACCACCACATTGATCACCAGGATCAGCGTACTGACAACGTCATAACAGCGGCTGGGGATATCATCGGAGGCGCCCACCTCAATGATTTCGGAAACCCGTCTGCGCCGGTTCATCCATATACTTTTGCGATCTGTGTTTCTATCTTTCATGTTCCTATCATTCCTGTTCCGCAAAATCTTGCCGTAGAATAAATGATAATACTTGGGGGCGCTATTCGTCATGCTTATAAAGAAACTATACCCTACAATCAGGGTAATGTCAAGGGTGGGGCATAGCCATGGGCCACAAGCCTATGCAGAATTGTCGCCTTTTCTGCACTTTTCAAGAGGAAACGCTTCGCCGGTGTTGATTTTCTGTCCAGGGGATGATAGAATAACGAAAAAGTATCCATCGGAGGACTTGCTATGGCGATTGATAATTACCGCAAAGTCAAACTCATCAAGCTGCTGGAGCTGCTGCGGCAGCACACCGACGAGCAGCACCCCATGACCACCAACCAGATTTGCGGTCGCATGGAAGCCATGGGCATCCCCTGCGACCGCAGAATCGTCACCCAGGATGTGGCCGTGCTGAACGAACTGGGTTACGAGGTTCTGTCCACCATGGTGAGCCACGAGAAGGCTTACTTCGTGGAGGATCGCAACTTCAGCCTGCCGGAGCTGAAGATCCTCATCGACGCGGTTCACGCCTCCAGCTTCATTACTGAGAAAAAATCCCAGGAGCTGATCGAAAAGCTGGCAGCGCTGGCCGGTTCCCATCGGGCGGAGGTTCTGAAGCGAAATATGGTCTGCTTCAACACCCGCAAGCACAGCAACGAGAAAATTCTTTACACAATTGACACCCTGGAAGAGGCAATTTTGGCCAAAAAGAAGGTGATTTTCCTATATTTTGACCTGGATGAAAAGGGCCAGCGGGTTTACCGCCGGGATGGCCATCACTATGTGGTGGAGCCCGTGGCCCTGGTTTTCAACGAGGACAATTACTACATGACCTGCTACAGCTCCCGCCACGACAGCACCTCCAATTACCGGGTGGACCGGATGGACGGCGTGAAAATCATTGAAGAGCCCTGCTGCGAAAAAGCCATCGCTCTGCGGGACGATGTGGCAGCCTACACCGAGCAGGCTTTCAAAATGTTCGGCGGCCAATTAGAGGATGTGGTGCTGGAATTCCACCGCAGGCTCATCGGCGTTGTGCATGACAAATTCGGTGAGAGTGTGAAAATGCTTCCTTCCGGTGAAAGCACCTGCATCGCCACCGTTAAGGTTCGCATCAGCCCCACCTTCTGGGGCTGGCTGTTCCAGTTCGCCGGGCAAATGCGGATCCTTTCGCCG
Organism: Faecousia sp.; assembly: GCA_045595885.1. Taxonomy (GTDB): domain Bacteria; phylum Bacillota; class Clostridia; order Oscillospirales; family Oscillospiraceae; genus Faecousia. The sequence goes on from JAZOBI010000008.1 coordinate 4,544, forward strand.
GCCTCCCTGGTGGAGCAATACCGGGAATATGCCCGGCAGGTTCAATGATCCGTAAAAAAGGCCATATTTCTCAAACGCATCCGGAAAAATCCGGATGCGTTTTTCTTGTCGACAAAACGGTAAATTGCAGTTTATCGGGCAGTTTGAAAATGTCATGTAGGGACCGGCGTCCTCGACGGTCCCTACAAATGCATCACCGCAGCGATAAATGAAAATATGAAGTTTCTTAACAGCCTCAAACGACCGGTGTGAAGGGAAAATGTACAGTTTTTCCGCCACGAAAATGGGGCAATTTGGGCCCCGGGGCGGTGGGAATGGACGTTTTTCTTTAATTGTCGTGTTTTCTGTACAGTTATACAGCAACAGCAAAATAGGTGTCGCTTTTTTTGAGTTTATGTGGTAGAATATGGTTAAGAAAAGAAACGAAACGGAGGCGACACCATGACACACAAAGTGATTTACCACGATTTCAGGCAAACCAACCATCCCTCGCCCGAAGCGAAGCCTGCCACAATTCTGACCGCCCGTGTCCTTGTTCGGGGCCGCCGGTGGCATCAATTCTGGAACAACATGGGCAAAACCATCGACTCTGCCTGCCTTGCGCTGTGCGGATCCTGCATCGCGGTGAGCATGGTGATCGTGTTGCACATCTTGCTGTCGTAAGGAGGAAACCCTATGCCCAGCCTGGACGATTATCATGCATTCAAAAGCACTTCCGGCGGCAATTCCGGAGGGAAAAACAGCGGCGGCAACGGCGGCTGCCTGGGAACCTTTGTCTGGTTTTTTGTGATCCTGAGTTTCGTCATGATCGCCGGAAAATTTCTATAATCAGGAGGCAACACCTATGAGAAACACCTATGTGGGCATCATCCAAAACGAATACTGTGACATCAAGACCCTGGTGCTGGCTGACAGCGCCGACGCGGCCCGGGCAAGGGTACTGGACAAGTTCCGCGATGGCCTGGGCAAGACTTATCGGGAAGAGGATCTGCGGATTTTGGCTTTCGCGGATGTGCTGTAATCATAACCACAGGCCGGTGCTGTGCGCAAGGCAAAAGCCCCCTCTGACGAGGGAGCTGGCACAGCGCAAGCTGTGACTGGGTTTTCTTTATACAAAAAGGAAGGAATCCGAATGGATTCCTGCCCCTTGTTTATTGCGTGGATTTACCGAAGTCTATGGGTGACTTCTCATCAGCCTTCCGCAGGGAAGGTGTCCACTTCGCCAACATAGTACATGGCAATCATCATGGCATCCAGATAATTGACAGTGCCGTCGGCATTGACATCCGCGAACGTCAGATTCAGCTGCTCTGCCGTCAGATCGCCAACATAGTACATGGCAATCAGCATAGCATCCAGATAGTTGGTTTCGCCGTCGTCGTTCACATCACCGAAGCGCGCCCACTGAGCGGTCAGCACCAGGACATCGGCCACAGTGCAGACGGTTTCCGCATCGTAGCGGTTGCCTTCATGGTCGAACCAGCCCAGGAAGACATAGCCCTTGCGGACGGGAACAGGCAGCTGGCCAATCATCTCACCGAAGGTGACAACCAGCAGATCGGTCTCTACCTCGCCGCCGTTGGCATCCAGGAAGACATAGTACTGGTTGGGCGTCCAGACAGCGATCAGGAACAGGTCGCCCGCTACGTTGTAGATGGTATCCGCATCGTAGTAGTTGCCCATACGATCGATCCAGCCGCCGAAGGTGTAGCCCTCACGGGTGGGAACAGGCAGCTCGCCAACAGGCTCGCCGAAGGTAACAGTCATTTCTCTGTTCTCAAGTTCACCGCCGCTGACGTCGAAGGTAATGGTGTAGAGGTTGGGCGTCCACATTGCCTCGTAAACAGCAGCACCGGACACAGTCTCCTCAACCGCGGGAGTCCAGCCAGCGAAGGTATAGCCTTCACGGACGGGAGTACCAACGAACTTGGGTGTTGCATCGCCTTCTGCCGCGAAGAAGAACTGGTCACGGAACAGCTCTACGCCTTCCACGCCATCGGTGTAGGTGACCTGGTACTTGGCAACGGGATCAATGGCGAAGCCGTTGAGGTCGATACCATCGCCCAGGATATCCACAGCAACCACGTTGCCTTCCATATCCATGGAGTAGATGGTGTGACCTGCGTCAGCGAAGTAGAACAGACCGGAGCCGGCATCATAGGCGATGTCGGTAGCGCCGGATACCAGAGAGGCGTTGAAGCCTTCCAGAACCACAGTACGGTCACTCAGGTACATATCGGAATACTTCATCATCTTGGTGGCGGAGCTGTAG
>JAZOBI010000009.1:0-3436 GCA_045595885.1 Faecousia sp.
CCATAATGCAAAGGAGGTGAGCCTGTGCGCTCACGAAAACTGAAAATCTGGGCCGCTGCGCTCATCGCTTTTGCGCTGACTCTTTCCATGGTCGGCGGCGTGTATGCCTATTTGAAGAATTCTGCCGAAGACCCGGTTCAAAACACATTCACCCCGGACACGGAAACGGATCCCTCCTTTTCTCAAAGCGCTGTGGATGTTGGAACCCTGGATTATGCCGTCTATGTCCGGGCGGTGATTGTGGTCACCTGGCAGAAAACGGTGGATGGCGCAGTCCATGTCTACGGTCAGATGCCTGTGAAAGACACAGATTATACCATTAGCATAAATACTGCCCATTGGTTCGAGGAAGGCGGTTTCTACTATTACACAGAGCGGGTTGACTCACAAGAACCGAATGTCGCGGTGCTGACGGAGGCTCTGATCGAAAGTGTGGTAGAACAAGCGGATGCTAACAAGCCCGCCGGCTATGAACTCCATGTGGATGTTATCGCACAGACCATTCAGGCTTTGGGCGGTACGGATGCGGATGATACGCCTGCGGTTACCGATGCCTGGGGAATCTCTGTGGACAGCGATGGTAAACTGGTTGATCCCAATCCATAAAATAAAAGCCGAAGGATGAAAGTCCTTCGGCTTTTGCCTTGGGGAGAACCTTTTTGCTGTATTGAAAATATTCCGGCTTTGTGTTATACTGCATTCATAAAATCGGGAATCCGAATTGTATGGGAGGAAATGGTATGAAACCTGTAACCGCTGTGATTTTGGGCGCCGGAAACCGTGGCTGCACTTATGCAGCCTATGCCAAGGAGCATCCGGAGGAACTGAAAATCGTTGCCGTCGCTGAGCCCCGGCAGGATCGGCTGGATCTGCTGGCGGAGGAACTGGGAATTCCCCGGGAAAACCGCTTCAGCACCTGGCAGGAACTTCTGTCCCAGCCTCTCATGGCTGATTGTGCCTTTGTTTGCACATTGGATGATGACCATACCGCTCCCGCGATCCGGGCTATGGAACTGGGCTACCATCTTCTGCTGGAAAAACCCATGAGCAATACGGAGGCGGAATGTCGCGCCATTGCCGATACGGCCCGCAAAACAGGGCGCGCTCTGGCGGTGTGCCATGTGCTGCGGTATACGCCCTTTTACATGACCCTGAAATCGCTGCTGGAGCAGGGGAGAATCGGCCAGGTTACGGTGATCAATCAGATTGAAAATGTTGGCTACTGGCACCAGGCCCACAGCTTTGTCCGTGGCAACTGGCGCACCACCCGGGAAACAAGCCCTATGATCTTGCAGAAATCCTGTCATGATATGGATATTATCCTTTGGCTCATGGACAAGAACTGTAAACGTGTTCAGAGTTTTGGCTCCCTGCGTCATTTCCGTCCGGAAAACGCCCCGGATGGCGCGCCGAAGCGGTGCCTGGATGGTTGCCCCCATTCGGATACCTGCCCCTATTATGCGCCCAGGCTCTATCTGGACATGGAACGCACCGGCTGGCCCGTGGATGTGATCACCACCGATCTGAGCGAAGCCGGTCGCCGCAAAGCATTGGAGGAAGGACCCTATGGCCGCTGTGTCTACCATTGCGACAATGATGTGGTGGATCGGCAGATCGTGAATCTGGAATTTGAGGGCGGCGCCGTGGCCACCTTTACCATGACCGCTTTCTCCGCGGATTTCACCCGGCAGCTGAAGATTTTCGGCACCGAGGGTCAGATCACCGCGGATATGGCCGCGCAGAAGATCGTGCTGCACCGCTTTGGACAGGAAAAGGAAATTATCCCCGTGGATATGGGTCTGGAAGAGAGCGGTCACGGCGGCGGAGATTACGGAATTATGCGGGATTTCCTGTCCGTTCTGCGGCAGGGCGGTGAAAGCCGCACCAGCGCGGACATTTCCCTGCAGAGCCATTTGATCTGCTTTGCGGCAGAACGTTCCCGGCTGGAAAATGTGGTAGTTGAACTGTAAATCCAAACGATATGTCCCAGGAGGTTTAGATATGGAACTGGAACTGTTGAAGCAAAAAATGAGCGAAGCTCGATATATTTATGATGACACCCTGGCTACCGTGTTGTTTGTGGCGCTGAAGCTGGGTCGGCCGCTGCTGATCGAGGGCGCTGCCGGTGTGGGCAAGACGGAAATTGCCAAGGTAATGGCTGCTGCTCTGGATCGGGATCTGGTGCGTCTGCAGTGCTATGAAGGCCTGGATGAAAGCAAGGCGCTCTATGAATGGAATTATCAGAAGCAGTTGCTGTCCATTCAGGTCAACATGGGTCAAAAGGACAGCGAGGAGCTGACCAGATCCCTGTTCAGTGACGAATATCTGCTGGAACGGCCGTTGCTGAAATCCATCCGCTCTGAAAAACCTGTGGTTCTGCTGATCGACGAGATCGACAAGGCGGACGAGGAATTTGAAGCCTTCCTGCTGGAACTGCTCAGCGAAATGCAGGTAACGGTGCCGGAAGTCGGCACCATCAAGGCCCAATCTGTACCCTTCGTGGTACTGACTTCCAATCGTGCCCGTCCTCTGTCCGAGGCGCTGCGTCGCCGCTGCGCATACCTGTATATTCAGTACCCGGATCTGGAAAAGGAAATGGCCATTTTGCGGGCCAAGCTGCCCCATGTGGATGACCGGCTTTGCTTCCAGGTAGCCCAGGCGGTGCAGAAGCTGCGCTCCACCGAGTCCATCTTGAAGAAACCTTCTATTGCGGAAACTTTGGATTGGGCAGCCGCGTTGGATGCCCTGGGAATCCGGGAACTGACGCCGGATGCACTGCGCCAGACCGCCGGTTTTATTCTGAAAAACAGCGAGGATATGGCTGTATTGGAGCAGGAGGAACCGGAGCAGACCCAACATTGTCACTGCGGCGGCAACTGCGGAGGGCATCACCATGGTTGATCCTGCCGTTTATCTGGAAAAGCTGTCGGCTTTTTCCAGAATGCTGCGGCTGGAGGGTCTGAGTGTCAGCCCCAAGGAGACGGCGGATGCCAGTCAGATTCTGATTGCGCTGGGGCTTGAGAATCGGCAGCGGGTCAAGACCGCCTTGCGGACCGTGTATGCCAAATCCCGGGAGGAACAGAACATTTTCGACCGGGTGTTTGATGGCTTTTTTCTGTCCGAGGAGGCTATGCGTAAGCAGGCCCATGAGCAGGCTGTCCGGGATGTGGAGATCGAGCGCAATATCCAGCAGCTGCAACAGACCGGACAGGCGGAGCAGCTGAGTAATGATCAGCAGTATATCTATGCTTCCATGCCCAGCGATGAGCGGGAAAAGCTGCAGCGATTCATGGATAAATACCAGGAAAATGCTGCCCGGAATCCGGATCTGTATACCAATTTCATCCATTCCGTTTTTGCGAAAACCCTTTTGGAGCAACAGATACGCATGGAGGACGCGGCATTGGGCGCCGCCGGTACGGACCCGGAAATGGGT
>JAZOBI010000010.1:0-3034 GCA_045595885.1 Faecousia sp.
GTGATGGGTGTGTCCGTCGTAACGATCAAAAAATCGCCTCCGACTATTCTATGCATCAGCCCCACCTTTGGTGCGGGAAATGGTTGTTTATAGTATAAATGAGGGAACACCCAAAGCCTCCCTTGGCGCCGAAAACAACCATTTATCTTACTTATTCTGTTCCAGCCAGATAAGAAGTACGGCGATATCCGCCGGGGAAACGCCGGAAATGCGGCCGGCCTGACCGATGGACATGGGCCGGATGGCCTCCAGCTTCTCTCTGGCCTCCAGCCGCAGACCGCCAATGGCGGCATAATCCAGGTCGGAGGGCAGAAGACGGGCTTCCTCCTTCTTAAATTCCTCCACCTGTTTGATCTGCCGGGCAAGATAGCCGGCGTATTTGATCTGAATTTCCACTTCTTCGGTCACCGACTCCGGCAATTGGGGCCTGCCCGGGTCGAAGGGGGCGATATCCTGATAGGAAACATTGGGCCGGCGCAGAAGATCCGCAAGCCGGGCGGAGTTTTGCACCGGCGCCGAGTCCTTTTCCGCCAGCATGGCATTGAGGGCTTCGCCGGCAGGCACGCCATTGGCCTCCAAACGAGCCATTTCCCGGCGCACCAGCGCGTATTTTTCCTCCACCAGGTGAAGCCGTTCCTCCGGCACCAGACCAACGGCGGCGCCGATATGGGTCAGACGCTGGTCGGCATTGTCCTGCCGGTGCAGCAGACGGTATTCCGAGCGGCTGGTCATGATCCGGTAGGGTTCTTCCGTGCCCTTGGTCACCAGATCGTCAATGAGGGTGCCGATATAGCTGGTATCCCGGGTCAAGATCAAGGGGCCCTTGCCCTGCAGCCGCAAAGCGGCGTTGATACCCGCCACCAAACCCTGCGCCGCCGCCTCCTCGTAGCCGGAAGTGCCGTTGAACTGGCCGGCGCCGTACAAATTTCGGATGATTTTGGTTTCCAGCGTGGGCAGCAGGACCGTGGGATCCACACATTCATATTCAATGGCATAAGCCGGACGCATCATTTCCGCCTTTTCCAGGCCGGGCACCGTACGCATCATGGCAAGCTGTACATCCTCCGGCAGGCTGGAGGAGAATCCCTGGATGTACATTTCCTCCGTATCCAGACCGCAGGGCTCGATAAACAGCTGATGCCGCTCTTTTTCCGCGAAACGGACGTTCTTCGTTTCAATACTGGGGCAGTATCGGGGACCGACGCCGGAAATGGTACCGTCGTACATGGGGCTGCGGTGCAGATTCTGACGGATGATTTCGTGGGTTTTCTCATTGGTATAGGTCAGATAGCATACCGCGGAATTTTCGATTTTTTCTTCGGTGCGGAAGGAAAAAGGCTCCGCCTTTTCATCACCGGGCTGCAGCTCCATTTGGGAAAAGTCGATACTGCGGCGGTTGACTCTGGGGGGCGTGCCGGTTTTGAACCGGCGCAGAGGCAAGCCCAAAGCCCGCAGATTGTCCGCCAGACCGCGGCTGGGGTGCATACCGTCGGGGCCGGACTCGATGACGCTTTCGCCGGTGATGATGGCGCTGTCCAGATACGTGCCCGTGGCGATGATCACCGCTTTGGCGTCAAAAATGGCGCCCAAATAGGTCTTTACGCCCCGAACCTCCCCGTTTTGGGTCAGAATTTCGGTGATCTGCGCCTGCTTCAGCTCCAGATTTTCCTGCATTTCCAGGGTATGCTTCATAACGGCCTGGTAATGCCGGCGGTCTGCCTGGGCCCGCAGAGAATGGACGGCAGGCCCCTTGCCCCGGTTCAGCATCCGGTACTGGATGCAGGCTTTGTCGGCAGCAAGACCCATTTCGCCGCCCAAAGCGTCGATTTCCCGGACCAGATGGCCCTTTCCGGTGCCGCCGATGGCGGGATTGCAGGGCATATTGCCCACCGCGTCTAAGTTAATGGTAAAAAGGATGGTGTGATGGCCCAGCCGGGCGGCGGCCAGGGCCGCCTCAATACCGGCGTGACCGGCGCCGATGACGGCAATATCACAAGCACCTGCATGATAAGTCATATTCGTTCCTCCTTGGAACGGTAAATGGTTGTTTACACTACGATGGTACCGTAGGGCGGGGGCTTGCTCCCGCCCTACAATATCGCTATAGGGTGTATGTATAAACAACCATTTATCATACTTCGGTTTCTTCGGCCTTTTTTTCTTCCTTGGGCAGTTCGAAGGGCTTGCAAACCACTTCGCAGCGGTTGATGGGAGTGCCCAGGGCGTGGAACTTTTCCTCGTAGCCGGTCATAATACCAACAACGCCGTTTTCATGCAAATTCCGGGTCAGATTCTTCACTTCCAGGCCGCAAAGGGCAAACTCTTCCACCGAGAATTCAAAAAGCGGCGCGTTATCGGTTTTGAAATGGATCTCACCGCCGGTTTTCACCACCCGGCAGTACTTGTCCAGGAAGGTACGGTAGGTCAGTCGCCGCTTGGCGTTCTTCTTCCGGGGCCAGGGATCGGGGAAATTGATGAACAGCCGGTCAATTTCAAAGCCGGCAAAAATTTCCTCCATATTTGCCACATCCATGTCGATGTAAAACACATTGGTCAGCCCCATGGACCGGGCCTTTTCCATAGCCACCACCATGGCCTCCCGGCAGCGCTCCACAGCAATCAGCAGCACATCCGGGTTTGCCCGGGCGGTTTCGGCGGTGAATTTTCCCTTGCCGCAGCCCACTTCCACCCACAGCTGCGCGCAATCCGGCTTCAAAGAGCGCCAATTTCCCTTCCGCGCGGCAGGCTCCCCGATCCGAAGCTGGCCGCAGGCATCCATCCGGCTGTCCCGGTTCTTCATCTTCCGCATTCTCATATCAAAATCCTCCAAAGAGTTTCAAATTTTCGTTTATCGCTGCGGTGATGCATTTGTAGGGACCGTCGAGGACGCCGGTCCTTCGGCAAAATTTGACCTCGATGGGCTAATTTTGCTGCATTCTATGGGAACATTTGTAAAAATGCCGCTTCGCGGTAGGACCGTCGAGGACGCCGGTCCCTACATGACATTTTCAAACTCCACGATAAACTGCAATTT
>JAZOBI010000011.1:0-6126 GCA_045595885.1 Faecousia sp.
TCCTGCCGTTATCGGAGCGGCGGCCAACACGCGGCAGCTGCCCATCTACTGTGTGCAGCGCGATCAGAAGATGGCATCGCTGTCCTTCGATGCCGCATGGGGCAATGAGGGCACCCAGCAACTCATCGATATTCTGGCGAAATATAACGTAAAGGCTACCTTCTTTGTGGTAGGGGAGTGGGTGGATAAATACCCCGAATCGGTCAAGGCGCTGGCCGACGCAGGGCATGAAATTATGAACCATTCCAGCGACCACGCCCATTTCAATTCTCTGTCTGCCGCTCAAATTGTGTCCGATATCAGCGCCTGTAACGACAAAATCGAGGCCATCACCGGCGTGCGGCCCACGTTGTTTCGCCCGCCCTACGGCGAGTATGACGATCATGTGATCACCGCCGTGCGCGGTATGGGGATGGAGCCCATCCAATGGGATGTTGACAGCTTGGATTGGAAAGATCTATCCGCAGCAGATATCACCAAGCGGGTGACAAGTAAAGTCCAGCCGGGAAGTATCGTCTTGTTCCACAATGCCGCCAAGAACACCCCTGCGGCCCTGCCGGGGATTGTTGAGCGCCTGCTGCAGGAAGGATACACCTTAGTTCCCATTTCAGAAATCATCCTGAAAGGGGAATATACCATCGATCACACCGGACGGCAGTGCCCGGTTTGATAGCGCGCTGTAAGTTTTTTGTCTTGGAGATGTGTCCGAATCCGAGAAAGAGTATCTTTTTCGGCAAAATCTGTAATGTTTTACAAGACTGTGCTACAATGGACACCAGAGAAGGATTTTTTACAAAATGGGGAAAATCACGGGAGGGAAGAACCTGTGAAGGAGTTTCTTTACTGGAAACAGGTGCAGGAGCGGTTGAGCCAGCGTGTAGCCGGCGGAAACGAACCGTACAGCTTTTATGATGCCGCCCGGGAACTGTGGGAAGAAGGGGCGGCACATACTGCAGAGCAGTTGCCGACTGTATCTTTTGCGGACTGGGATGCCACGGACTTTGATCGCTTTGACGAGATATATAACCGTGTCCCCATCGACATGAGTATATTCTATCGTAATTTTAAGCAGGATACACCGGCGGACAGAGCCTCGGAAGATGTGATCACTTTGGACGTAATTCCGCTGAGAATTGCATGGGATCAAGCCGTTGGAATCCATCGCCACGATTATTTTGAGATCGACTATGTGATGCGCGGCAGCGCGGGTTTGGAGATAGACGGCGGGAAACGCAAGCTGAGCGATGGTGATTTTTGTTTCCTGTCTCCCGGGCTGCGCCATGATATTGTTCCGGAGCGGGCGGCGCAGGTCATCAGTATTACCGTCCCCGGCATTACGGTGGAGCAGACCCTGTATCGGCTGCTGCGCAGGGATAATATTCTTGCAAGCTTTTTCCGTGCTGCGCTGGACAATAACAAAATTGGATATATGATAGTAACGGTACCTCCGGAGCGGAGGATCAGGGAGCTCATTCGGGGTATTTTCCATGAGTGGTTTGCTGAGGAGGAATATGTCAGCGATATCATGCCTGACCATCTGGCCATTTTGTTTGCATTTATTCTGCGCCATTGCGGAGATCGCTATGAGCGGCACAGCGATGAAGGGGAGCGATTGGGTGCGCCGTCCATGCTGTCTGTTTTGAAGCATATTCAGACCCATTACCAGACGGTTTCCCTCAATGAGGTAGCAGAGCTGTTCCATTATGAACCCAGTTATCTGGGCAAGCAGATCAAGGCGGCCACCGGAAAAAACTATACCGATATCATCCGTGAGCTGCGCATTGCTGAGGCTAAGCGGCTGCTGCGTTCCACGGAGTTATCGGTGGACGAAGTGGCAGAGCAGGTCGGTTATACAGGAAGGGTACATTTCTTCCGCAGCTTCCGGGCTGCGGAGGGTATGACGCCCGGTCAGTACCGAAAACAGAAGAAAGATTTTGAGGCATGAAACCAGCCGGCAGACCGAAAGGCCTGCCGGCTGGTTTTGTGTCCGAAAAAGATACAACCAACACGCATGCGGTTATATTAATTTCACAGGCGGAATTGTAAGATATAAACATAAGGTTGCTGCTATCTGTCTTTGTTGATGTTGAAAATGTCGATGATTTCACCTTGGTTTGGAGTATAGTCGAATGGGGGGAATCACGGAAACAGGCAGTACGGCAGAGCCGCGGATACGAAAAGGAGGAACAACTATGAAGAAGTTTACCAAGCGCAGCATTGCAGTCGTTTTGACCATTGTAATGCTGATCGGCCTGTTGGCTGCGGGCGCAGGCGCCGCAACCTACAAGGTCAAGGCAGGCGACAATCTGTCCAAGATCGCAAAGGAACAGTTGGGTGATTCCACCAAGTGGAAGGAAATCTATGAGGCTAATAAGGATGTCATTTCCAATCCCAACATTATCTATGTTGGGCAGGAACTGGTGATCCCCGGCGATGAGATCGAGGCTGTGGTCACCGAGATGACCGTGGCCGGCAATACCGTCTATGTCTATGCTCCCGAGAGCAAGCTGACGGTTTCCTCCACCTGCACCGCACCTGCCTTTATGGTGTTCGGTGCCAAACCCTATACTGCTGAGTCCGTCAAGACCGAAGCTGAGGAGTCCGGTCTGGGTGCTCTGGCTGCCGCTGAGGGCGCCACCATCGTGTTTATCAATCCTCAGGGTGAGGGCTGGAGCGAGGCCGACCTGGGCGTTTACTCCGGTCTGATCGATATGTACTCCAATTCTTCCACCACCGCTTTTGTCAATGGTGTGGCTGAAGAGGTTAACTTTATGACCGGTATGGCCGCCACTAAGATTCTGGGCGACACCGGCCGCGTGTACATTTACGGTGTTGGCCCCGGCGCTGACTTCGTGGCTGCCAACTTGATGAAGAAAGTGGTTGCTTCCGTCACCTATCCTGACGGTTTCACCATGACCTTTGACCGTACTCCCACCAGTGTGACCCTGATCGCTCCCTCCGCCATTCCCGCTGCTGCTGAGCCCGCCGACATTGCTGTGGCTGTGATCGAAGGCCCTGCCGATGCCGCCGAGAAGCTGGCTGGTCTGACCGATAAGGTTCTGATCTCCAATGAGGAAATCGATGTTGTTTATGACAAGCTGTCCGGTGCTTACCGCCGCCAGGTTGGCATTCTGCTACCCATGATCGACTGGGCCGCTGAGGGCATCACCGAGACCGTTATTACTCGTACCGCTTCCGTCACCGATCCCATGACCGGTGTTACCGCCGAGCTGCCCTACCACAGCGTGGTCTACTATGCCAATGACCTGAACGTCAACGATCCTGCCAACCCCGCACCTCTGGTTCTGACCTTCCACGGCGGCGGCAATACCGCTCTGTATCAGGCTCAGGCCTCTGAGTGGCCTCTGATCGGTAAGGCTAACGGCTTTATCACCGTAGCCGTTGACAATCACACTGCACTCACCGGCGCTCATATTATTGAGTTGGTTGAGTATCTGAAGACCGTTTTTGCTATTGATGCTTCCCGCATCTATGCCTCTGGCTTCTCCATGGGTTCTGTCAAGAGCTGGGAGCTGTTTGACAGCCCCGTTTTTGCCGGTGTGGCTCCCATGTCCGGTTCTTTTGCTGCTCCCACCGGTGAGCCCGGTGATCACATTATGCCTGCTTTCTACGTGGGCGGCGAGGCTTCTCCTCTGCCTGAGCTGTGTAATCAGGGTCCTGACATTATCAACCGCGTGATCTATTTGATGAAGGCCAACAAGATCAACGACAGCTATAGCTATGATGCCGAGACCAACCTGTTCTGGGGCGTTAACGGCGATCTGGTCTATCAGGTTACTGACAAGGTTGCCTTCAAGGACAGCACCCTGACCGTCAACCTGTTCAAGAGTGAGGACGGCCGTTACTACACCGCTCTGTCCAGTTCCGGTAACATGAGCCACGAAGTTTATGCCCGCAACAGCTGGGCTGCCTGGGACTTCCTGAAGCAGTTCAGCCGTGCCGCTGATGGCTCCGTTGTAATCGAGGCCGTTGGATATACCCTGAATTCCGATGACGGCAAGGTCACTGGTAACAGCTACAACACGGCCGAACTTGAATCCGACACCCGTGTTCCCACCAGTGCTGTGTTTACTCAGACCACCGGTGGTATGGTTCTGGGCTACTCCGTGGACGGTATTGACCAGTATTACGGCATCCCCTATGCAACTGCTGACCGCTTCATGGCTCCCGAGGCCGCTTCTTGGACGGGCACCAAGGTTTGTTGGGCTTACGGTGAAGTCTGCCCCCAGTGGGGTGAGGTTGCCGAGCAGGATCCCTTCAACTTCATGCACAACCAGAAGTTGATGATCGAGAACGAGTACAAGTGTCTGAACCTGAACGTTCTGACCAAGGGCATCAGCGAGGACGGCACTCTGAAGCCCGTCTTCGTCTGGTTCCACGGCGGCGGCTGGACCACCGGTTCCTCTTATCAGCAGGATTTGTACGACGGCATCAATCTGGTTGACCTGGGCGACGTGGTGTTTATCTCTGTTAACCACCGTCTGAACGCTCTGGGCTTCCTGGATCTGTCCGCCTACGGCGAGGAGTATAAGGACTCTGCCAACGTTGGCGTGATGGATATGGTTGCTGCTCTGGAATGGGTTCGTGACAACGCTGCTGCCTTCGGCGGCGATCCCAACAATGTTACCATCGCCGGCCAGTCCGGCGGCGGCTCCAAGGTCACCACTTTGATGGGTCTGCCTTCCGCTCAGGGCCTGTTCCACAAGGCCGTTGCCATGTCCGGCGGCGCCGCTCAGGTCACCCGCACCCATGAGCAGGCTCAGGCTCAGACCGAGAAGGTCCTGGCCGAGCTGGGCATCACTGCCGACAACATCGACACCATCAAGACCATCGATTATGATGATCTGTATGCCGCTTACAATGCCGCCGGCTACTCTGCCGGTCCCGTTCTGGACGACGAGTTCTATCCCACCGGTGATCTGTCCCTGTCCAAGGATATCCCTCTGCTGTGCGGCAACGTTCTGGGTGAGTTTGCTACCAATATCGGCGGCATGATCTTCGGTACTCCCAATATGCCCACCTTCATCGTTGAGATGTTGTTCAACAGCGAGTTCGTCCCCGCCAACTGGGATGACGAAACCACCATGAAGAAGCTGGAAGGCACTTACGGCGACAAGGCCGCCGACGTGAAGGCCGCTTTTGAGGCCGCTTATCCCGGTCACCCCGCCGGTGAGGCTCTGTACATGAACAACCGTGCCGGTATGGACAGCAACAAGATCGCTGCCGGCTTCGAGGCCGTAGGCGGCACCTCTTATCAGTACGTTCAGGCATGGAGCTATCCCATGTTCGGCGGTGTTGTGCCCATCCACACCGCAGGTGACGTGCCTCTGTGGTTCTACAATCTGGATCGTATCCGCCACTTTATCGCCGGTTATGAGGATGTGGCCGAGGAGATCTCCAGAAATATGGCCGGCGCCTTGATCTCCCTGTGTTACGAAGGTACTCCCGGCTGGGAGGCCTGGAACTCTGAAACTGATGCCGTCATGGTCTTTGACGAGGTTTCCGAGGTTCGTTATCATCACGAGGACGCTCTGATTGAGCTGCTCCAGAGCGTCGGTGGCGGCGGATTCCCCTTCTGATGAATTTATACTGATCTTCTTTTGCCCCCTAATTTCGTGCCAAAAGGCGGAGCCGTACCGGCTCCGCCTTTTGGTGTAAATTGATCGGAAACTAACCGATGCCAACAACGTTCCTTTGTATGGGAAGGCGACAGCCTGGACTGGAAGGACCTGTCGGCCGATGAGATCACCCGGCGGGTTACCTCCAAAGTGCAGCCCGGTTCCATCGTCCTGTTTCACAATGCCGCAAAGAACACCCCCGAGGCTCTGCCCGGCATCGTTGAAGCGCTGCTGAAAGAGGGGTACTCTCCGGTACCGATTTCCCAGATTCTGCTGAGCGGAGAATACACCATCGACCACACCGGGCGGCAGTGCCCGGCGACCGTTGCGCCTTCCCCGTGACCGCTGCGTGAGAGAATGTGCCTGAAAAAAATCACACCGCCCGGCTTGCAGTGGGCGGTGTTATTTTTCTGTTGTGTGTAATTTGGATTGAAATCAGAATTTGCCGTAGTGGATCTTCTCGGTTTTCAGCTGATCCAGCTCATAG
>JAZOBI010000012.1:0-14437 GCA_045595885.1 Faecousia sp.
TGCTCCATCCAGTTGCTTTCCGTATTTTTCGTGTCCCGCACCTGATCCATCACCGTCAGGGGATCGCCACCGTCGGAATACACCGGATCGTGCAGGCTCACCGGGCTGCACACCGCGTCCAAAGCCTGGCTGACCTCCTCCACCGGCAGCGCCAGCTCCCTGGAAATCTCTTCCAGGGTGGGATCCCGGCCCAATTCCAATGTCTTTGCCTCCTTGCATTGCAACACCCGATAGGCCACATCCCGAATGGATCGGGATACCCGTATGGCGGAATTATCCCGCAGATAACGCCGCACTTCGCCGGCAATCATAGGCACACCATAGGTAGAAAACCGCACCTGCTTGGCAGGATCAAAATTATGGATGGCCTTGATAAGTCCAATACATCCCACTTGAAACAGATCGTCAGGGCTTTCACCCCGTTTGTCAAATCGCTGGATCACCGAAAGCACCAGCCGCAAATTTCCTTCAATCAATTGTTCTCTGGCAAGACAGTCGCCGTTTTTCGCCCGCAACAGCGCTTCGTCCATTTCCGCCGGGGTCAATGTTTTCAACCGCGCGGTGTTCACACCGCAAATCTCTACTTTTCCCTGCATGGCGTCCTCCGCAAAGTTTGGTGTAATCCCATTATTTCCAGCCACCGGGAAATGATACCGAAAAAAGTTTGGCGGTTTTTCACAAAAATTTTTGGTTCCCGACCCTATCCCCCCGACGCTGATCGTCCAATTTCTCGCTTTTTCGAACTTTTTTGACAAATTGCATCTGTTTGGTTTCCTGTTTTTTCCGGTTACGTAACGCGGTTACCAAATGATTATTGGGCGCCCATTTTCCACAAAGCGCCCCCTACTTTTCCGGTGCTACAATGGAAAAACCCGGGTTTCTCTGTGGAAAACCGGAACTTTTCCACATTTTCCACAGGTTTCTCCACAGGCGTTTTCCACAGGCACTTTCCGAAATAATACTATTTTTTGTTTACATAATTTTTTCCATGCCGCCTCCGCTGTTTTTCTACTTTTCCCCATTTTGTGATTTTCACAATCATGATTTTCCCCATACAAAAAAGTACTTGACATCCATTTCCCAATATTTTTTGAAAAAAGTTTATTTTTTTAAAATTAGGGATTGATTTTATTGAAAAAGTGCGTTATAATGCCTTACTGTATGAAACTTTGGGGAAGAGGAGGTGTAACAATGCCCAACATTAAGTCCTCTAAGAAGGATGTCATTTCTTCCAAGATCGCTTACGAGAAGAACAAGGCCAACAAGTCTGAACTGAAGACCAACCTGAAGAAGTTCGATGCCGCGCTGGTTTCCGGCGACAAGGCTGCTGCCGAGGCTGCTTACAAGCAGGCCGTTAAGGCTGTGGATCAGGCTGCCCTGAAGGGTCTTCTGCACAAGAACAATGCCGCTCGCAAGAAGAGCAGCATGACCCTGAAGCTGAACAACATGGCTTGATTTCTCTGAAAATATCTCCCTCCCGACTTCCCGGAGGGAGTTTTTTCATTTTATTGGGTCTTTCCCTTCCGCCGCAGGCGGATTTTTTCTTTTTTCCGCAAAACGCATTGACATTATCTGAATTTCGGGTATATTTATAATGTCGGAATTTATCTAAATCTCTAAGAAACGGGGGATGATAATGTCTAAAGAACTCATCAGGCTCCGGGACCTTACCATGGAGTTCGACGGGGAGCGGATTCTCGACGGAATCAATCTTTACATTAACGACCATGAATTTTTAACCTTGCTGGGTCCTTCCGGCTGCGGTAAAACCACCACACTTCGGATCATTGGCGGCTTTTTGACGCCAACCTCCGGCGATGTCACTTTCGATGGCCAGCGCATTAACGATGTGCCGCCCTACCAGCGGCAGATCAACACCGTGTTCCAGCGGTATGCCCTGTTCCCTCACCTGAATGTGTTCGACAACATCGCCTTCGGTCTGCGGGTGGCAAAAGTACCCAAGGAAGAAGTGACCGAGCGAGTCAACCGGATGCTGGAGATCGTCAGCCTGAAAGGCTACGGCCATCGCCGTATCAACGCCCTCTCCGGCGGCCAGCAGCAGCGTGTGGCCATCGCCCGCGCGCTGGCCAACGAGCCCAAGGTTCTCCTTTTGGACGAGCCTCTGGGCGCCCTTGACCTGCGGCTGCGCAAGGATATGCAGATCGAACTGAAGCGGATTCAGCAGGCCACAGGCATCACCTTCGTGTATGTAACCCACGATCAGGAAGAAGCGCTGTCCATGTCCGACACCGTGGTTGTCCTGGACAAGGGCCGTATTCAGCAGATCGGCAAGCCGGAAGATATATATAATGAGCCGAAGAATGCCTTCGTCGCGGATTTCATCGGTGAAAGTAACATTCTCGACGGTGTTATGCTCTCGGATTACAAGGTCAAGTTCTTTGGGCGCACCTTTAAGTGCCTGGACGCGGGCTTCGAACCCAATGAGCCGGTGGATGTAGTTATCCGTCCGGAGGATATCGACTTCGTACCGCCGGAAGAAGGCCATTTGACCGGCACGGTGACCAGCGTCACCTTCAAGGGCCTCAACTACGATATCATCGTGGATTTCAAAGGCTTTAAATGGCTGATTCAAACCACAGACCATCAGCCGGAAGGTGCCACCGTTGGTATTCGCCTGAACCCAGAAGACATTCACATCATGAAAAAGAGTGAATATTCCGGTATGTTTGGCGACTACAGCTCCTACTCCGCGGAGTATGACGAGCTGACGGAGGACCCGGGCGATGAAGAAGAATAAATCCATTCTGTTAAGCGCGCCCTATATCCTGTGGATGCTGATTTTCACCCTGATTCCCCTGGGCGTAGTGGCTTACTATGCCCTGACAGACCCGGATACCGGCGTCTTCACATGGAGCAACATCCTGGAATTGGGCACGTATCTGCCGGTATTCGGTGAATCCATTCTCTACAGCGTGGTTTCTGCCCTGATCTGCCTGATTTTGGGCTATCCGGTGGCCTATTATATTGCCCACCGGGGTCAGCTTGCCCAGAAGCTGCTGTATATGCTGGTGATGCTTCCCATGTGCATGAGCTTCTTGCTGCGCACTCTGGCCTGGGTCGCCCTTCTGCAGGACACCGGCATAATCAATAGTCTGCTGGCTTCCCTTGGGCTTGCCAATGTGAAGCTGATCCGCACACCGGCGGCGGTGATTTTGGGCATGGTGTATAACTATCTGCCCTATATGATCCTGCCGCTGTATGCCATCATTGTCAAAATCGACAACCGGCTCATCGAGGCCGCGGAAGATTTGGGCTGCACACCGTTGCAAACCTTCACGAAAGTGGTGCTGCCCCTGTCCACCCCCGGCATTATCTCCGGTATTACCATGGTGTTTGTACCCGCGGTGTCCACCTTCTATATTTCTTCCAAGCTGGGCGGCGCGGAAACCATGCTCATTGGCGACGTGATCGAGCGGATGTTTAAGCAGGGCAACAACGCCAATCTGGGTGCCGCGCTGAGCCTGCTGCTGATGGTCCTGGTCTTCGTCTGCACCGGTATTATGAACCGGTTTGCCGACGACGGAGAGGATAAGGTGGTCGTATGAAAAAAATGAACAAGATTATCACCATCCTCATTTTCATTTTCCTCTATGCCCCCATGGCGGTGCTAATCGTGGGTTCTTTCAACGAAGGCAACTCGTTGGCCCGGTTTGACGGATTTACCACCCAGCAGTACGCGGAACTGTTCCGGGACGCGGATCTTTTGGGCCTGCTGCTGAACAGTTTGATCATTGCCGTACTTTCCAGCTCCATCGCCACCGTGTTCGGCACTGTAGCCGCCGTTGGCATCCATGGTCTGGGTCCCAGAATGCGCCGCACGGTCATGACCCTGACGGATATTCCCATGACCAATCCGGATATCGTCACCGGTATTTCCCTGTCGCTGCTGTTCGTATTTGTGGGCAGTACCATGCTGGGTCAGCGTAACGCCCTGACTTTCTGGACGCTGCTGATCGCCCACATCACCTTCAATCTGCCCTATGTCATTTTGAATGTGATGCCCAAATTGGGCCAGATGGACTCTTCCTTGACGGACGCTGCCATGGACTTGGGCTGTGCGCCCCTGCAATCCTTCTTCAAGGTGACCCTGCATGAGATCATGCCCGGCATCGTGGCAGGCTTTATCATGGCCTTTACCATGAGTCTGGACGATTTTGTCATCAGCTACTTTGTCACCGGTATGGACTTTGTTACCCTGCCTGTAGAGATCTATGCCTACACCAAAAAGCCCATCCCGCCCAAGATCTACGCCATGTTCACCCTGCTGTTCCTGCTGATTTTCGTGCTGCTGGTAACCATGAATCTGCTGCAGATGCGCGCCGAAAAGAAGAAGGTCAACGCCCTGATGGGCAAGCGCTGAAGGAGGGACCGATATGAAAAAATACCTTTCCCTGATCCTCAGCCTATTGCTGATGCTTCTGCTGCTGGCCGGCTGTGACCAAAGCGGCGCAACACCCGATGACCGAATCACTCTGAATGTGTATAACTGGGGTCAGTATATTTCCGACGGCAGCGACGATTATCTGGATGTGATCGCCGCCTTTGAGGAAAAATACCCCCACATCAAGGTCAACTACTCCACCTACGATTCCAACGAGGTCATGTATACCAAGCTGGCCGGCGGCGGTATTACGGTGGACGTGATCATCCCATCGGACTATATGATCGCCCGGATGATCGAAGAAAATATGCTGCTGGAGCTCAATTACGACAACATTCCCAATTATCAGTATATCGCCCAGGAATTCAAGGGCATGGCCTATGATCCGGAAGAAAAATACACCGTTCCCTATGCCTGGGGCACCGTTGGTATCATCTACAACACCCAGTATGTGGACGAAGCGGATGTAACCGGCTGGGAACTGATGTGGAATGAAAAGTATGACGACAAGATCCTCATGTTTGACAATTCCCGGGATGCGTTTGGCATCGCCCAGCTGATGCTGGGTTACAGCCTGAACACCACTGACAAGGCGGAGCTGGAGCATTGCGCCCAACTGTTGGCACAGCAGCGGCCCCTGGTACAGCAATATGTAATGGACCAGATTTATGATCTGATGCAGAACGAAGAAGCCTGGATCGCCGCCTGTTATGCCGGCGACTATGTGACCATGGCAGAGGAAAACGAAAATCTGGCTTTCTACCGCCCCGAAGGCAGCTTCAACCTGTTTATGGATGCCATGTGCATCCCCACCTGCTGCCAGGAAAAGGAAGCGGCGGAGCTGTTTATCAACTTCCTGTGTGAACCGGAGATTGCCGCTGCCAATATGGATTGGATCTGCTACTCCACCCCCCTGGATCGGGAAATTATGGCAGAATTTATGGATGAGGAGGTCCTTTCCGACCCCATCGCCTACCCCAGCCAGGATGTTATGGATATGGGCAGTGTCTACACCAACCTGCCTGTCACCACCTCCCGCCTGATGGAGAGCCTATTCCTGGAATCACGCATCCGATCATAACGTAAAAACCGCCTCCTTTGGCGTGATACTCTTAAGGGAGTATCACGCCAGTTTTATTCGCCATACGGCGAGTTTAATAACTACGCAGTGATATTCGGCTTACGCCGAGTAATATTTGCTGCGCAAGTTTAAGGGCGAATAAAATATCACTTTCACAAGGTGAAAATATCACTCCGACGAAGTGGGAATATCGCTTGACGACCTGGCGATTTCGGTGTTTAATACTCTTGAGGTGGTACTATGTCAAGCAGTATTATGCGGGATAACGCAAAGGAATTTGCAAAGAACATCGTTTTCCTCTGCCGCGATATGAAATCAGAACATAAAGAAACTGTCCTGATCAATCAATTGTTGCGTTCCGGTACTTCCATTGGCGCAAATATTCATGAGGCACAATACGCACAAGGTACGAAGGCCTTCATATCAAAGCTTGAAATCGCGCAAAAGGAATGCTTTGAAACCGAATACTGGCTGGAACTACTGTTTGAAACAGGTTGTATGGAAGAAATGGCATACAAGTCAATTCGAAACGATTGCGGTGTGATACGCCGAATGTTAATCGCATCGTTAAATACAATCAAAGCAAAACAATAAGGGGTACGGCTTTGCTTGGGTGCGTTTGTGGCACAAACGCGAAACTTGCGATAAAAGCAGAATGACAAATTAGAATCTAACGGAGGAACACTTGTGAGATGCGTGTGGGAGCATAACGGTAACGATACCTTGCTATATTCCGTTGATTGTGTTGGAGCATACACAAGAGGAGCCAGCCTCGAAGTCGCAATAGGGAAAATGAGTGCTGAGATTGAAGCATATTCCTTGTGGTGTGGTCAAAAGTGTGGGCACAATATTGATGTTGAAATCATCCAAGAGAAAGACGGAGATTTGCAAGTAGCAGATGCGGATTCCGACATTCTGTTTGATACCGAGAAAGCGCCGCTTTCACGCGAGGAATACGAAGCGCTAAAGGCACTTGTTTTGAAATCGGCAAGGGATTTCTATGACTTGTATTCCTCTATTCCTAACAAAAATGAGAGTTGCCTACCTCAAAGACGGACATTTTACGGTGCTGTTCCAAGGACGGCGCAGGAGATGTACGAGCACACAAAAAATGTGAACGCCTATTACTTTGCGGAAATCGATGTTGATGCGGATAATGAAGGTACAATATTTGATTGCAGAAAAAGAGGTTTTGAACATTTGGAGCAAACACATGGCTTTTTGGACAATGCGATCATTGAGGGTAGTTATGATGAGCTTTGGACACTCCGCAAAGTGATGCGCCGTTTTCTGTGGCACGATAGAATCCACGCAAAGGCGATGTATCGGATGGCAATGAATACATTCGGTGCTTTTGGCGCAGACAATACGTTTATGTTTGCTATTGATTGAGCTGATTCCAATTTTTTAGCAAGACAAATACCCCGACAGACTTTCATGATCTGTCGGGGTTGCTATTTGTTTTCAGTGTAGCAGAATCCACGCCATACAAGCAAATTGTTTGGCTGGATCTGCCGTTTTCTGATTGCTCCGTTAAGAACATCACGCTTTTCGGAGGCGGTTTTTATTGGGTGGACATTGCCCATAACACCAGCGCAAGACACAGCTTTCGGTATTCCATATTTTCACATACGGAGATATATTGATCCAAAAGATCTCTGTCAGCACAAGGTAACATTGTACATATCCGCGTATATTCTTCCCCCAAAGAATGGCTTTCCTTCAGCAGCTGCTGATAATGAGGATCGCTATTTACCATTTTCTGGATGATCGCCATTTGCTTTTCTATCATTTCATCACCTCCCTACAACCATATTGTAGATATTTTCCGTCTAAAATTAATTAGAAATATTCCGTCTATGATAGATTGATGACGGTGATGAAAATGGAACTTACTTTTGGCGAAAAAATACGGCTGCTCAGAGAGAATAAGGAGTTGACCCAGGCGCAACTGGGAATGGTCATCAACATGACTCAACGCAAAGTTTCCTATTTGGAAAACGGAAAATATGAACCCAGCTTGGAAGATATGCGCATATTATGCCAGTTTTTCCAGGTTTCAGCCGACTATCTTTTGGGCTTTACCAGGCATCTTCCCTACCCAAAGCGCCATAAATAAGAACCAACCGCCTCCCTGTGGGAGGCGGTTTTTGGCGTGGCAAATTGCGGTTTATCGGTCTGTTTGAAAACACAATGTAGGGCGGGGGCTTGCCCCCGCCCTACGACAGGAACCGAGCGATAACCGAAAATTTGTAACATATCATCCCAGCAAAAAGCGACCACCCAGGTGGTCGCTTTTCCTTATTTCACAACCGCGCAGCTTTCCATGCCGTAATATCGGAAGGAGCTGACCGCGTTTTCATCAATTACCTCACCGCAGACCAAAATCGGCACGGCCGGCGGGCAACCAACGCTGGGAGATGCCAAAATCCGTCCACAGCTTTCTTCCACACTCACCGTTTCCCAAGGGGAAAGCAGCGCCTGCCGGATAGTCAGCTTCCGCTCCGGCCGGGATGTGGGCGGCGCCGTTTCGGTGATTGGCATTTTTTTAGGAATCTGCCCCAAAACCTGTTCCAATCTCAGCAGCGCCCCCTCGCCACTTTCCGGCGTGGGCATCAGCACCAAATAATCCGGGTCGGCAAACTCACATTCTATGCCCTGCTGCCGCAGGATTTCCGCCAGCTCCAGGCCGGTGTAGCCATATGCTTTGGCGTCAACAGTCAGCTTCATAGGCTCATTTCCGCAGAACCCATAGCCTTTCAGGCGGCGCTTTGTTTCCTCCAGCCGCTTGGTAAAGGCCGCCAGCTTTTCCCGATATCCCTCCGCCAGATAGCGATTGGCAGCATCCAGGCTCTGCAGGATCAGATAGCTGGGGCTGGTGGAACCAAATAACACCAAGGCGTTTTTGGCATTTTTCGCCAGGTTCTCATCCCGGATATGTAAATAGGCGCCGCCGGTCAACACCGGCAGGGTCTTATGGGCAGAATCGCAGCACAAATCCGCGCCCAAAGCCATGGGATGCCGGCTGGGTTGCAGAAACCGCAGATAGGCGCCGTGGGCATTGTCCACCAAGAGCAGGATCCCCTTTCTGTGGCAGGCATCCGCCACAGCCGCCACATCCGCCACCTTCCCCAAATAATCGGGGCTGGTCAGATACAGCGCCGAAACATCCCCGTCAAGGGCTTCCACATCGGCGGCAGTAATCCGGCAGGAAAGATAGCTGTCCGTATCCCTGCCGTAGAGCCAGACCACATCCAGATCCAGCAGCGCGGCGGCAGACAAAAAAGACTTGTGGGCGTTGCGTCCGGCGGCCACTTTTCTTCCTTTTCCGCAGGTAGCCAAATGCAGCATGGCCCGGATGCACTGAGAGGAGCCCTCCGTAGAGAAAAAGGTGGGACATCCGAACAACCGGGATGCGTTTTCTTCGCTTTGGGCGATGATACCGCTTGCTTCGTACAGGCTGTCGGCACCGGAAATTTCCGTAATATCCAAAATCTCCACACCACCGATGCCCTTATGGCCCGGCATATGCAGCCGCAAAGTGCCGCTTTCTGCGTAGCGGCGGACAAAATCGCAAACAGGCGTATCCATCATTCTGTCCCCAAGGTTTTGGCCGCTTCCAGCATGATGGCGCATTCCATCCGCTTTTTGAACAGCTCGCAGCCGTTTTTGTACACGCCGGTAATGGCGCCGGTGGCATGGTAAGCGTTGGCCGCGCAGCCGCCGGAGCAATAGAGCCTTGCCCAACAGGTGCGGCAATCTTCCCGGGAATACACATTACAGTCGGCAAATTCCTTTTGGACGGCATGGTTCTGCACACCGTTCCAAACATCACCCAGTTTGAACTTCTCCTCGCCCACGAACTGATGGCAGGGATACAAATCGCCCCAAGGCGTGACAGCCATGTATTCCGTGCCGCTGCCGCAGCCGGAAACCCGTTTATAAATGCAGGGGCCGCCCTTCAGATCGATCATGTAATGATAGAACGTGAAGGGTCTTCCCTCCTTGTGGCGCTGCAGCATCAATTCCGCCAGACGCTCATACTGTTCCATAACGATGGGCATATCTGCTTCCGTCAGCGCGGAGGGATCCTCCGGGGCGCAAACCACCGGCTCCATGCTCAGCTCCGTAAAGCCCAAACGCAGCATTTCCTCAATATCCTTCAGGAAATCGGGGTTGGCGTGGGTAAAGGTGCCACGCATATAGTAGTTCTTTCCTTCCCGGGCCTCCACCAATTTCTGGAATTTGGGCACGATCTGCTCCCAGCTGCCCCGGCCGGCGTAATCCACCCGGAACCGGTCGTGGATCTCCTTGCGGCCATCCAGACTCAGCACCACATTACTGCACTCTTTGTTGGCAAAGTCGATCACATCGTCATCAATGAGCATACCGTTGGTGGTCAGGGTAAAGCGGAAATGTTTGCCCTTTTCCTTTTCGATGCTGCGGGCATAGGCCACCAGGTCTTTCACCACCTGCATATTCAGCAGTGGCTCGCCGCCAAAGAAGTCCACTTCCAGATTCCGGCGGCTGCCGGAGTTGGCAACCAGAAAGTCCAAAGCCTGCTTGCCAACCTCGAAGCTCATCACCGCCCGGTCGCCATGGTACTTGCCCTGACTGGCAAAGCAGTAGGAACAATTCAGGTTGCAGGTATGCGCCACGTGCATACAAAGAGCCTTGACCACGCCGGAGGTCTTTTCTTTCAGCGCGCCGGCCATGCTCTCAAAATTATCCGGCGCAAACAGCTTGCCGGCGGCTTTCAGCTGCTGGATCTGGTCGCAGCATTCGGCAATTTCCGCGGCGGTTACATCTTCCCTTCCCGGATATTTTGCCAAAATTGCGGCGGTAATGGCTTCCCGGGTGTTATCCTCAAACATTTCGATAATGTCGTAGGCCACCTCGTCCACCACATGGACGGAGCCGGAGCAGATGTCCAGCACAATATTCATGCCGCCCAGTTTATAACAATGAATCATAGTATTTCCTCCATAAAAAATCCCGCCCGCGGGCGGCATTTTCAGCAAGTAGAATTACTTATCCTGCTTGTTCTCGCACTGCTGATTGGCAATGCCGCAGCTGGTCTTGCAGGCGGACTGGCAGGAAGTCTGGCACTCGCCGCAGCCACCCTTGGCTTCGCACAGGTTCTTGGTTTCCAGGGTCTGAATTTTCATAAGAGTTTCCTCCGTTTAATAAAAGATTTGCTTTATAGTAGCACATTTTCCTCCATTAGTCAACCACAATGGCAAAAAAGACTTTTTGCTTTCTGGAAATTGACAGAAGCCCGGAAAAGTAGTATATTAGGTATGTTCTGAAACCATGAAGGAGGAAACGCACCATGAAAAAAACCTTTGCCCGCATTTTGGCATTTGTGCTGATGCTCAGCATATCGCTGAGTCTGGTTGCCTGCGGCGGCGGCGATACTACCGGTTCCACCGCGGCTCCCCCCACTCAGCCCAACGAATCCACCCAACCCACCGAGTCCACCCAACCCAAGGAAGAAGGCTTCAACCGCCTGACCATTTACTGGAGCTACAGCGGCGATACTTCCACCGCCGGCTTCTGGATGTGGCCTGCTGACACCACCAACGGCGCCAGCTACACGGTCACCGCCTGCGACTACGGCGTGGTTTGCATTGCGGATTTCCCCCAGGATGTCACACGTGTTGGCTTCCTGGCCTGCTACAACTGCACCAACCTGGGTGGCACCGGCTGGCTCGGCGGCACCAAGGATTGTGGCGATAACGACCGTTTTGTGAATCTGAACGGTGACGTTACTATCTATCTAAAGCAAGGAGACCTTATGATCTATTTCAGCGAAGAGGAAGCAAACGCAGCCGCAAATGTGATCAATTTTGCGGAGATGACCTCCTTTACCACCATCAAGTACAACCTGCCCAGCGCCACCCGTGTGGAATCTCTGGACGATATCCGGATCCGCAAGGACGGCGAGCCTGTGGAAATCCTTTCCTCCAGCACCTTGGGCAACAAGGTAAACCACGGCGTGATCACCCTGGCTGAACCTCTGGATATCCGGGCCTCTTACACCCTGGAGATCACCGGTTTCGAGCCCAAGGTTGTGGTTCCCACCAAGATTTTCGACAGTGAAGAATTCATCGCCGGTTACACCTATGACGGCAACGATCTGGGCGCCACCATCAACGCCGACGGCTCCACCACCTTCAAGGTATGGGCGCCCACCGCTTCCATGGTAATGCTGAATCTGTTCACCGCAGGCAACGGCGTGGACGCCTACAGCAATCTGGAAATGAATCAGGCTGACCGGGGCGTTTGGGTTTTGACCGTACCCTCCACGGGCCACGGCACCTACTACACCTACTCCGTCACCACCGCCCAGGGCACCCAGCAGGCTGTGGACCCCTATGCCAAAGCCTGCGGCGCCAACGGCGACCGGGGCATGGTGGTAGACCTCAGCTCCACCGACCCCGCCGACTGGCTCATGGATAATGTGGTGACTCTGGAACAGTATTCCGATGCCACCATCTGGGAGATCCATGTCCGTGATTTCTCCAACACCATCGCTTCTTCCCAGTACCAGGGCAAGTATCTGGCCTTCACCGAGCATGGTCTGACCAATTCCAGCGGCATCTCCGTTGGCGTGGACTACCTGCTGAATCTGGGTGTTACCCACCTGCACCTGCTGCCCGTATATGACTACGCCAGCGTCGACGAAGCAAACCCCAGCTTCAACTGGGGCTATGATCCCGAAAACTACAACTGCCTGGAAGGCAGCTACTCTACGGATCCTTACAATGGCGAAATCCGCATCACCGAGTTCAAGCAGATGGTTCAGTCCCTCCATGCCGACGGTCTGGGCGTCATTATGGACGTGGTGTACAACCACACCTACGAAGCCAACTCCAACCTGAACAAGGTGGTCCCCTACTACTATTATCGCTATGATGCCGCCGGCAAGAATACCAGCCAGTCCGGTTGTGGCAACGATACTGCTTCTGAGCGCTATATGTACCGCAAGTACATGGTCGACTCTGTTTCTTTCCTGGCATCCGAGTACCACCTGGACGGCTTCCGCTTTGACCTGATGGGTCTGCACGATGTGGAAACCATGCAGGCCATTGAGCAGGCGGTTCACGCCATCAACCCCAACGCCATTATCTACGGCGAAGCCTGGGATATGGCCGGCGGCAGCACCAACGCCACCATGATGACCCAGCGCAATGCCCATCTGGTCACCGCCACCGAAGGCGCCGCCGGCGCTGTGGCCGTGTTCAATGATTACACCCGTGACGGTCTGAAGGGAAGCGTATTTGATGCCATTCCCCATGGCTTCCTCAACGGCACCCCCTCCAACACTAACCAGGTCAAGTTTGGCATCTCCGGTGCCACCATCAGCGGCCCCGGCTGGACCGTGACAGGCGGCAACGTGATGAACTACATGAGCTGCCACGACAACATGACCCTGTGGGACATTCTGGAAGTGTCCTGCCCCGACAGCTCCGTGGAGGAGCGGATGGCCAGAAACCGTCTGGGCATCGGCATTTTGATGGTTTCCCATGGCGTTCCCTTCTGGCAGGCCGGTGAGGAAATGCTGCGCAGCAAGGACGGCAACGAAAACTCCTACAACGCCAGCGACGCCATCAACAATCTGGATTGGGAGGCGCTGACCGCCAACTCCAACGAGTATGCCATGATGCGCTACTACCAGGGCCTCATCGCCATGCGTCAGGCTTACGATATCTTCCGCTCCACCGGCAGCGATGTGACGGTCGCCTTCGCTTCCCTGCCCGGCGGCGGCATCGTGGCAACCTACGAAGGCGCCGACGGCAGCCGCGCACTGGTGCTGATCAACCCCAGCGACTCCGCCGACACCTACACCCTGGAGGGTGAATGGAATCTGGTGGCCACCGGCACCCAGGCCGGCAGCGAAGTCATCGCCACCGAAACCGGCGATGTAACCGTGGAAGCTTTCAGCATCCGGGTCTACGTCAACGGCTAAGAATCAAATAATACGGGAGCAGTCTTCGGACTGCTCCCGTTTTTTATTTTCAAATGAAGAATTTCCGCTCCATCATTTCTCTGGCCGGCCGACAGATACCCAGGAAAATAAGCCAGGCGCCCATCATCGCCAGCACCGCCAGCGGATAGATAGACCATCCGGAAAAATGGGAAATGGCAAAGGTTCTGTTCAGCAAAAACTCCGTCAGCAGCATGAAGCCGCCCATGGCAATGGCGGAACCTCCGGCAATAAACAGCCGTCCCCGGCGAAGATAGCGCAGCAAGGTAGCTGTGGCGGTGACGATCAAGCCGATTCCACCTGCCACAGGGAAGGCAAAACCCATAAACCAGCTGCCGTCGGTAACCAAACAGATATACAGCAAATACAAAATGGTAGCGGCAAAGCCGCAAGGCACAAAAATGGCAGGATTTGGCCGCCGGAACCAGGCAGGCAGCACCAAAATCACATAGCCCACCGCCAGGCCGCCCAAAACAAATCCGGACCAGGTAATGGCTCCCGCAATCTGCTGATCGCACAATGCCACGATGATTCCTGCCAGCAGGCACATCACCGTAACAAAACCCTGCCAGGCCAGGGAACGACCCGGCTGCACCGGCATCCGGTCTGTGGGATACAGGGGTTTGCCCTCCTGCCGCGGCAGATCCGGATGATAGGCCACCGTACCGCACAGCGGGCATACCTGCTCCGTATCCGCCAGATTTACGCCGCATTTGACACAATACATGGTTATCTCCTTTCGTTGCTCTCTACGGTGGCTGTCAGCCCCAACTGTTGCAGCACCCGATGGAAATGGTATTCCAGCCGGGATTCTTTTACATTGCGGATGAAATTGATATACATGGTGTCCCCAAAGGACAGCACGCCACAATTATAGGGCGCCGAAGCCTGGACACCCAGAACGAAATCCATCCGCTCCACATAAGGCGCCATTGCCTCCGGCAGCCTCACCTGACCCAGATTG
>JAZOBI010000013.1:0-5342 GCA_045595885.1 Faecousia sp.
GCGCGTATGGTTACAAAACCGTGTCATTGCGAAGCCCGAAGGGCTGTGGCAATCCGTAACCCCTGCGGCCGCAGGCCGCTGTCGCCCCACAGGGGCGACCATTTCCTGTTTTCCAACAGAACGATAAACGAAAATTTGAAACATTCCCGTCGGGCATGAATTGGAGTACCTATGAACATAGAATCAGTCAATTTGGAACAAGAAGCGGTGCGTAAACTGCTGGGTGCTGCCAGCGGCGACGCGGCGTTGCTCTACATATATTTGCAAAGCGGCAATTTGCCGGAAACTGCCGGTCAAGCGCTGCGTCTTCCGGAAGCCCGATTGTCCTGCGCTGTGGCTACCCTGCGGCAGCTGGGGCTGTGGCAGGAGGAAAGCAAGCCCCGTTTTGTGGCCGGTGAACGACCCCAGTACACCGAAGCGGATGTGCTGCGTACCATGGATTCCGACACTTCCTTCCGCTGCCTTTACGGCGAGATCCAGCGGCGGCTTGGCCGAACGCTGACCACGGAGGAACTGAAGATCGTGCTGGGCTTTGTCCATTATTTGGGCCTGCCCGCGGATGTGATCTGCGTTCTGATCAGCTTCTGCCAGGATCGTGCCCGGCAGAAGGGAAATATTCGCAATCCCAGCCTTCGGACCATTGAAAAAGAGGCCTATTTTTGGGCAGAGCAGGGAATCGACACCCTGGAAGCCGCCGCTGCCTA
Source organism: Faecousia sp. (assembly GCA_045595885.1). Taxonomy (GTDB): domain Bacteria; phylum Bacillota; class Clostridia; order Oscillospirales; family Oscillospiraceae; genus Faecousia. The sequence goes on from JAZOBI010000013.1 coordinate 705, forward strand.
TATCCATCGCCAGAATGTGAAATCCAGCCGCATGGGCACTTTGCAGCAGCTTTTGCAAATTCGGGGCCGGAATTTGACCCCCGGCGAAGAAAAATATGCCACATCCTGGCTGGAAATGGGCTTTGATGACACCGCTCTTGCCCTGGCTTACGAGCGCACCTGCCTCAATACCGGCGGCCTGAATTGGCCCTATATGCATAAAATCCTGCAGCGATGGAAGGAAGCCGGCTTCCGAACCGCCGAGGATGTGAAAAACGGCGACCGCAGGCCCGGCGCAGCGGCCAGGGCAGGCACCCGTAAATTGGACAGTGATGAGCAGGCAGCCATTGCCCGGCTGCTGCAGGAGGGATAATATATGGCTTACAGCGCGGAAGTATTGCGCCGGGCAAGGCAGCGCCTTGCTATGGCGAAGGAGGACCGGGAATCGGAAAACCGGGAACATTTGCAAAATGCTTACCAGCTGGTTCCCCGGCTGCGGGAGATCGACCGTCAGCTGCGCATGACCATGGTAAAGGCAGCCCAGGCGGCCTTTGTCCGGGGCGAGGACCCCACGCCTCTGCTGGAAGCGGCCCGGTGGGAGAATCTGAGTCTGCAGCAGGAGCGGGAGGAACTGGTGGCCATGCATTTTGAGGAAGGCTATCTGGATGACAGCCCCATTTGTGACCGCTGCGGCGGCAGCGGCTATGTGGGAAGCGCCATGTGCGAATGTCTGCGGGAGCTTTGCCGCCAGGAGCAGAAGAAGGAATTGACGTTCCTGTCCGTTGGACGGGAGAATTTCGACCATTTCCGGCTGGATTATTACCCGGAGCGGGATAATATCCGGGCCATCATGGAAAAAACCTACCAGGCTTGCCGCCGGTATGCCCATGGCTTTTCGGAAAAATCCCCCAACCTGCTGTTCTCCGGCGATACGGGCCTGGGAAAAACCTTCCTGTCGGCCTGCATTGCCCGCACCGTGGCGGATAATGGCCACAGCGTGATGTATGAGTCTGCCGGTCATCTGTTTGGCCGGCTGGAGCGGGCGAAATTTTCCGGCGATGAGGAAGCCCGCCGGGAAAGCGACAAGTATCTGGCCTGCGATCTGCTGATCGTGGACGATCTGGGCACGGAAATGCCGGGCCAGTTCACCACCTCGGCCCTGTACAGCCTGATCAACGACCGTATCCTGGCAGGAAAACCCACCATCATCTCCACCAATCTGACCAGCGAGGAATTTGCCCAGCGTTACAACCGGCAGATCGCTTCCCGGCTTCGTGGCAGTTATGTCCGGATGCCCTTTGTTGGCGATGATATCCGTGTGATGAAAAACCGGGGATAATGCCATGAAAACTGCTGTTATTTTTGATTTGGACGGCACATTGCTGGATACCCTGGGAGATCTTCATGCCGCGGTCAACCATATTCTGCGGCAGTTTGGCTATCCGGAACGAACGATAGAGGAAGTTTGCCGTTTTGTGGGCAACGGCGCCGGGCGGCTGATTCACCTGGCGGTGCCGGAGGGCGCTGAGGAAGCGCCGGTTCTGGAGGCGTTTCATCGGTATTATGCCGCCCATTGTGATATTCTGACCCGGCCCTATGCCGGCATCCCGGAGGCGCTGGCAATACTGGGCGAGCAATATCCTTTGGCCATCGTGTCCAACAAGCCGGATGAAGCGGTGAAAGAGCTGGCTGATGTATATTTTCCCGGCATTTTCGCCCGGGGCGAAAGTGAAGATTGCCCCCGGAAACCAGCGCCGGACATGGTGTTCAAGGCCATGGAAGCGCTGCGGGTTTCCCACTGCGTCTATGTGGGCGACAGCGATGTGGATGTAATCACGGCGAAAAACGCCGGCGTTCCCTGCCTGTCGGTGACCTGGGGCTTCCGGGACGTGGAAGAACTGTCCGCTGCCGGCGCCACGGATTTTTGCCATACCCCGGCAGATTTACCCAATGCCATTGAGAAGCTTTTGATGCGATAAATGGTTGCTTACGCCATTAGCGCCATGCAGGGGCGATTCATGAATCGCCCGTGGGCGCATCGTGATGCACCCCTACATTCTCTGTCTGTCTTTTGCGTAAACAACCATTCACCTTACAAACATAAGAAAAGGAAAAACCATGCCAAATGAATTTTTTGCCCTTCTGGGCCGTATGCGCTATATCACCCGCTGGGGCCTGATGCGCAACAGCTTTTCCGAAAATATCCAGGAACATTCCCACCAGGTGGCGGTGCTTTCCCATGCCCTGGCGCTGATTCGCCGGGATATTCTGGGTCTGCCCACGCCGGATCCGGACCGCTGCGCCGTTGCCGCGCTGTACCATGATGCCTCCGAGATCCTTACCGGCGATATGCCCACCCCCATCAAGTATTACAATTCCACCATCAAGGATGCCTACAAGCAGGTGGAGCATATTGCCAATGATCAGTTATTGGAGATGCTGCCCCAGCAGCTGCGCCACAGCTATGCCCACTTGCTCCATGAGGAGGATGAGGAAGTGAGTCGCATCGTCAAGGCGGCGGACAAGCTGTCTGCCTACATTAAGTGCATCGAGGAATTGAAGGCGGGAAACAAGGAGTTTGAAACCGCCGCCCGGCAGACCAAGGAATCCCTGCGGGCTATGGAAAGCCCGGAGCTGAACTGGTTCATGCAGGAATGTCTGCCGGCCTTTGGCCACAACCTGGATGATCTGGGCCTGTAAAAAAGCAACCACCGGAGGCAAAGGCTTGCCTCCGGTGGTTTTTCGTATGGTTTGTTTTATGCAAAGGACTCAATCATGCCCACATAGAACTGAGCCACCATCATGGCGTCCAGGTAATCCACCCTGCCGTCGCCGTTGACGTCGGCGGCCGCCGCGTTGATGGCATCGTCCCCGATCATGCCCACATAAAGCTGTGCGATCATCATGGCATCCAGATAGTTGACAATTCCATCGCTGTTGGCATCACCAATCAGCACCCCGTCGGGATCTGCTTCGCCGCAGTATTCGCACCGGCCATCCACATAGCTGTGGCCGGTGGCAGGCAGAATGTCATCGAGATAGCTGTCGCCACATTCATAGCAGACATAATATGTGTAGCCGATCTGCGTGCAGGTTGGGGCGGAAGGGTAGGCCACATACCGACAGGTGTGAGCCTGCGTCCGGGAAACCCCCAGGGAAAGCTGACCGGTTTCCGCCTGGTCGTAGAAGGATACATACAGATAGTAGGTACTGCCGGCGTATAAATCGTATGCGATTTGAAATTGAGCCGTGCCGTTGGCATCGTCATTTTCGGCCAGCACATTTCCGCCGGCATCATAAAGGATTGCCCGGGTGTCGGATTCGTCCAGTCCCTCCATCACATAGGTTCCATCGGTCTGAGGAGCAAGGGCGATGTAGTATCCCTGACCGGGATAGGCTGCGGTAACGGAAAAGGAAATGTTGTCAGGAGAGTCAACAAAATGGCAGCCCCAAAGGGCGTACAGGGTCATATCCTCTGTGACCGTGAGCGTATCGCCGGGCTGATACTGGGCAACGGATGTGCCTGCAGAGGCAGCCCAGCCGTAGAAATTGGAGCCGAATTGGTGGGGAATCTGCTCCGGGATGGTGATGGTTCCGTCATCGGAAGCGGAAATGCTGTCTGGCGCGCCGCTGCCGCCCACGGCATCAAAGCGGACGGTAACCTGTTCCGTGGCTGGGGTGTATGCCGGCGCGTCGGGCCAGCTTATGTACTTAATGTACTGATAGCCCTTCCCGGAGTCCGGCCCATATTGAGAAACCAGATCGCTGAACTTCCAATCCCGAATTCTGCTGCGGCCCTGGCCGTCATAATTGCCTTCCAGCAGGATGGCGCCGTCCCCGGCCTCATTCATTTTTATGTAGATCAGGGTATGTCCGTTCCGGTCACTGTCGGAAGCTACGGAAGATTGGTCGATTCTCACCAGCGCGCCGGCGGCAGCATCCTGCAGATACCGTTTTAGGTTTTCCTCCGTAAGGGTTCTGTCTTCGGCGGGTACATTTCGCAAATAGTGGACGCTTTCCTCTTTCTTATCCTGGTATTCGCCCCATATGTGGTAATACGCATAGTAGCCGTAGATCCAGCAGCAGGTGTGCCGCCCGTACCCAACGGAAAGGCCGCAGTTGCAGTAAGGATTTGACCCGTCGGCCGGAACATCGCTGCTGGGAATGGTGACGCCATTACCAACCACATAGGTTTCAGTGGCAGAGGCTTCAATAGCCAACGGCGGCAGCAGACAAAGCACCATTGCCATTGCCAGCAAAAAACAAACGATCCGCTTTTTCATGTTCCGGCCCCTTCTTTCTGTGAATAAATAGTTACCATAATATTACCACGCCGGTCTGTGAAATGCAAGTGGAAGAAGCTGGATGAGACCCGGGTTTCCCCGGTGGCTCCCAAAAACCGGAATCTCGCCGCAGACACAGTAAGGCCCCCTCGTCAGAGGGGGCCTTTGGTTTGCGCATAACCGCGTCTGCGGTTTTTATTTGAAGGAGTCGATTATGCCCACATAGAACTGAGCCACCATCATGGCGTCCAGATAGTCCACCCTGTCGTCGCCGTTGACATCGGCAGCCGCCGCGTTGATGGCATCGTCGCCAATCATGCCAACGTAATACTGGGAGATATGCATAGCATCCAGATAGTTGATAATTCCATCGCCA
>JAZOBI010000014.1:0-2019 GCA_045595885.1 Faecousia sp.
CGATCCCTGCTATGCTGTCACGGCAGTGCTGTCGGAAACCTTCGGCCAGAGCAATGACCGGTGGCTGGAGGTCTACCGCAATATCATCTGCGGCTATGACAGCGTGGCACATCTGACGGACGAGGAACGCAGGGCAATCCCGTATGTGATTCTTGCCAATCAATTCGTCTGCGTGGCATGGTTCGCCGAGCAGGACAAATACGCAGAGTTATTCGAGATCAACAAACAGATGACCACATGGCTGATTGAAAAATTCGAGGAACTGAAGAATATCTAAACCTATGAGCCGGGAGCAATTCCGGTTCATTATCCCCCTTGACAAAGGAAATCAAGGGGAGTACAATAACGAAAAATCGAGGAAGGAGTTACGACAATGGCAGTACATAATTCTATGTTCAATATGGTTATGCTGCAGCAGCGCGTCGAGGTCGCACAGACTTTGCCGGGCTTGTATTGTCGTACCCAAATTTCAGAATAATCCCTCATTGGATTATAAGATTTTAGGAGCATGACGGTGCAAGTCGGAGCAATCTTCGATTTGCACCGTTTTATATTTTCTGAGAAAGGAGGCTTGTATATGCCGGAACAGTCCGTTCACCACCAAAAAGAAACAGATGCTGACCAACAAACCAGATTATTAACATTTGAAGGAGATACTTATGAAAACAATCGACAATGCTGTGCTGGCAGGATACAATGCCGGAATTGAAAGAGACCGCCTGAGGACCGGGATTGCGATCATCGAATTTGAACGCACCAAGGAGATCCTGCTGGAGAAGCTGCCCAAGCCCCCGGCTGTCATTTACGATATTGGAGGTGCTTACGGCGAATATTCCTGGTGGCTGGCTTCCCTTGGGTACGAAGTCCACCTATTTGACCTGTCTGAAACCAATATTGCCATGAGCGCCGAACTGGCCGAGGAATATCCCGGGGTAAAACTGGCCTCCGCAATGGTCAGCGATGCCCGATCCATCCCTCGCCCGGACAAGAGTGCGGATGCTGTTCTGCTGATGGGCCCGCTGTATTCTATCACGGAATATGAAGAACGGGTTCTCGCCATCGAAGAATGTAGCCGATTGCTGAAGGACGACGGCATCCTGTTCTCTGCCGCGCTAACCCCTTTCAGCGTCCTTGTTCCACGAATTGCTCTCTATCACATAGATGATTCAAAAAAGCGGAAAGAACTGGATGATCCCGCTGTGATTTCCATGATCGAAAGAGCGTTGGAGGACGGCTGCTACATCAATCCGGAAAAGAAAATCGCCAATGGCTTGGGATCGTCCCATCTGCACACCGCAAAAGCATTACGGGAAGAACTGACCATGGGCGGATTTGACACTACATCCGTCCACGGTGTTATGGGCGGTGCATGGCTTGCACCGAACCTGGATGAACTGCTGGCAAACGATGAAACGAAAGCAGTGCTTATGAAAACCGTCCGAATGCTGGATACCCACGAAGAGATCATTGGATTATCCGGGCATCTGCTTGCTGTGTCACGGAAAAAGGCATAGATTGACAAGGAATGGCACTGTGATATAATTTTGTTAGAAAGACAAGAAACCAAAAGGTGCTGCGTTATGGAAAATATCGTGATTAGAAAAATTACCTGTGATGAGGTTGAAAGTGCTATGGCTCTGGCATTGGAAGTATTCATGCAGTTTGAAGCGCCGGATTATCCTCCTGAAGGGGTGGAGACCTTCAAAAAAGATATTGTGGAGAACCCCGAATATCTGGAAAATGCCCGAAAAGGTCTGTGCCCTATTTATGGTGCCTTTGACAGAGGAAAACTTATTGCCCTGATGGGTATGAGAAGCAGCAAAACCCATATCAATTTGGTGTTCACAAAGAAGGAGTATCACCGAAAAGGCATCGCTCAGGCGATCTTCCAGTTCCTGTTAGCTGATGTACTGACAGAGACCCCATCCCTGGAATCACTGACCTTGAATTCGTCGCCTTATGGCCTGCCCTTCTACTTAAAGATCGGATTCGTTCCCCAGAGCGAAGAGCAGACCATAA
>JAZOBI010000015.1:0-15244 GCA_045595885.1 Faecousia sp.
AATACACAAAGTATTTCTGCGAATCGAAAACTTGCTTTGCAGCAAAATTCCTCGCTGCCCATCCGACAATCTATTTTCTTCGGCAGTCTACTTGACTTTTCTACTAGACTTACAAGGAGGTAAATCCAATGGCTAACGAACAGCGTATGCGTCCCCGCAAGCGCAAGAAGGTTTGTGCTTTCTGCGTTGACAAGGTGACCGTTATCGATTACAAGGATACCGCTAAGCTCCGCCGTTATCTGTCCGAGCGCGGCAAGATCCTGCCCTGCCGTACCACCGGCACCTGCGCAGCTCACCAGCGCCACCTGACCACCGCTATCAAGCGCGCCCGTCAGATCGCTCTGCTGCCCTACGTGGCTGAGTAATTGCTCAAATAAAATCGCCTCTGGGATATCCCAGAGGCGTTTTTTATCCACTAAAGTGCAGACAATGCATCCGAAGCGGGCATTCCTGGCATTTTGGCCGCTGAGAAGTGCAGATTTCCCGGCCAAAGAGTACGATACGATGGCAGAAATCTGAGCTTTCCTCCGGCGGCAAAACGCCTCGCAGCTGCCGCTCCACCTTTTCCGGCTCCCGGCCTTGAGAAAGGCCTAAACGCTCGCAAATACGCATACAGTGGGTGTCGCAGACCACACTGCCGGGCACACCGTGCAGATCTCCCAGCAACAAATTGGCGGTTTTCCGGCCAACGCCGGGAATTCGCAGAAGTTCCTCCATAGTTCCCGGAACTTTGCCGCCGTAGTCCCGCAGCAGCATCTGGCAGCCCAGCACAATATCCCGGGCTTTGTGCTTGTAAAAACCGCAGGAGTGGACATAGCGTTCCACATCGTCAATCTCCGCCGCTGCCATGGCCTCCAGGGTGGGATAGGCCGCGAACAGGGCAGGCGTCACCAAATTCACCCGGGCATCGGTGCATTGGGCAGACAGCCGCACCGCAATCATCAGCTCATAGTCCTTGTTGTAGTGCAGAGCGCAGGGCGCGTCGCCGTAGCGCTGTTTCAAAATATCCAGGATGGCCCGAACCTTTTGCTCCATACTGCCACCTCCTTTTCTTTACTTTATCACAGATTGACGCAAAAAGAAAGAGGCAATAAAATTTACATTTTCTATCCATGCGGGAATTGCAAAACCACCAAAAGCATGATATGATATCCTCGTAAAATTATAAACAAGGAGCGATGCACATGATTTCCCGTGAAATTTGCCAGCGCGTTCTGCAAAAAGCCGTGTCTACCGGCGCGGATTATGCGGAAATTTTCGCTGAGCATACCATTAACCACAACATTTCCATGATCTCCAGCAAAGTGGAAGCCATCAATGACACCGTGGTGGCCGGCGCGGCTGTCCGTGTTTACAAGGGTCTGCGCTCTGTCATGGCCTCCACTGTGGACACCAGCGAATCCGGCTTGCTCGCCTGTGCCGAGAGAGCCGCTGAAGCTCTGGGTCAAGGAGAAGCACAGATCGACATCGTGCTGCGTGAGCGCCTGTTTGGCGACATTCACCCCATCCGGATCGTCCCTTCCACGGTCGGAAATGCCCGGAAAGTTGAGATCCTGAAGGAAGGCTACTTTGCCGCCCGGGAATACCATGCAGGCATCACCCAGGTCACCGGCAACCTGCTGGATGTGGATCACAACATCCTTATCGCCAATACCGAAGGCATCTATGCCCAGGATCGTCAGATCCGCACCCGCATGATGATCAACGCGGTGGCAGACCTGGGCACCGGCACCCAGACCGGCTCCTGCAATCCCGGCCGCCGTATGGGTCTGGAAGTTTTCGACTCCATCATCGACCCCAAGGCCACCGGTATCCATGCCGCCCGTCAGGCCATCACCATGGCCGGTGCCGGCTACTGCCCCGCAGGCGTGATGCCTGTTGCCATTGGTAACGGTTTCGGCGGCGTTATCTTCCACGAAGCCTGCGGCCACGGTCTGGAAGCTTCCTCCGTTGCTTACGGCCAGAGTGTGTTCGCCGGAAAGCTGGGTCAGCAGATCGCCAACACCAAGGTTACCGCCATTGATGACGGCACCATCCCGGGCGCTTGGGGCTCCATCAACATTGACGATGAAGGCACTCCCGCCCAGAAGAACGTGCTGATCGAAAAAGGCATCCTCAAGTCCTACATGATCGACAAGTTCAACGGCCGCAGAATGGGTATGGCCTCCACCGGCAATTCCCGCCGTCAGAGCTTTGCCTACACCCCCACCAGCCGCATGACCAACACCTACATTGCCGAAGGCGAAGACAACAACGACGATATCATCGCCTCCATGGAATACGGTCTGTACGCTAAGGAAATGGGCGGCGGCTCCGTCAACCCCGTCACCGGCGAGTTCAACTTCTCCGTCAATGAAGGCTACATTGTCCGTAATGGCGTCATTTGCGAACCCGTTCGCGGCGCCGCACTGGTCGGCAAGGGCAGCCAGGTACTGATGGACATCGACATGGTTGGCAAAAACCTGGATATGGGACAGGGTATGTGCGGTTCCAGCAGCGGCAGCGTACCCACCAATGTGGGCCAGCCCATGATCCGCGTTTCCAACATCACCGTCGGCGGCAGATAAGGAGGTAACACCATGACTTTTAACGAATTTAAGCAGGCGGTTATCGCCAAGTGTGCCGAGATGGGCATTGCCGATTATGAGCTGTATTATCAGGTCGGCGGCAGCACAGAAGTAGGTGTTTTCATGCACGAGGTCAACGAGTTCAGCTCCAGTCTGGACGGCGGCGTTTGTTTCCGCTGCATCGTTGACGGCAAGATGGGCTACGCCTCCACGCAGGCGCTGGATGCAGCGGAAGCCATTTCCATCGTGGAACGGGCCGCTGACAACGCCCGCACCCTGGAAGCCGAGGATGAAGTGTTCCTGGGCGAAGGCGGCCAGGAATATGAGCCCCTGAACCGGGAGGTTTACGCCCTGGCTTCCACCGAGGAACTGATCGCTGCCACCCTGGCTACCCAGGAAAAACTCTATGCCACCAACCCCGCTGTGATCGACGGCTCCCAGAGCCAGGGTCTGGTAAACCATCACGAAATCGCCATTTACAACTCCAGAGGCCTGGACCTGCACTATGAGAGCGACACCGCCGGTCTAATCACGGTTGCCGTGGTGACCAACGGCACTGAAATGGTCAACAGCTTCAAGTTCAAGCTGGGCAAGCTGGATACCATCGACATCGACGAGCTGACCCGCAAGGCTGTTGACAGCGCTCTGCAGAAGCTGGGCGGCGAAGTGGCGCCCACCGGTCAGTATCCTGTGGTATTCAATCCGGAGGCCATGTGCAGCCTGCTGCAGGTCTATTCCTCCATTTTCTCCTCTGAAGTGGCGCAGAAGGGTCTGAGTAAGCTCTCCGATGCCGAAGGCACTGTGATCGCCTCCCCTGTGGTCACGCTGGTGGACGATCCCTTCCACAAGGAAAATCCCGACCCCATGAACTTTGACGCCGAAGGCAGCCCCACCCACCGCAAGAATATCATCGAAAACGGTGTGCTGAATACCTTGCTGTATAACCTGAAGACCGCCCACAAAGCCGGAAAGCACACCACCGGCAACGCCTCCAAGGGCGGCTACACCGCAGCCGTGGGCATCAGCCCCTTCACCATGTATCTGGCCGGCGGCGAGATGACCGAGGACGAGCTGCTTTCTAAGGTTGGCAATGGTGTTTACATCACCGACCTGGCAGGCCTGCACGCGGGCGCTGACCCCATCTCCGGCGACTTCTCCCTGCAGAGCTCCGGCTTTATGATCGAAAACGGCAAGAAGACCACCTATGTCAAGTCCTTCACTGTAGCAGGCAACTTCTACGATGTACTCAAGAATATCGAAGCTGTCGCCAACAATGTGGAGCTGCCCATGGCCATGGGCAAGACCGCCTTTGGCGCACCCAGCACCTGGGTTAACGGTTTGAGCATCGCAGGTAAGTAATTTCCCAAAATACTACCGCCCATCGGATCCGATGGGCGGTTTTCTCGTTAATAACCCAGCACCGTGTACAGCACTGTGTCGATGCCTTCCTGATAGTAGGCGAGGGTGGGATAAATCAGCCTGTCCGGCATGACAATGTTATCCTCCCCTGCCGGGAAAGGCTGATAATAGCCGGTTGGAACGGTAAATTCCAGGCCGCAGTTGGGCATGATGAAATCTTCATTGTAGATTCCGGCGAAAAAGCCCGCGGCTTCACCGGCGGGGGTGCCTGCCAGCAGCACATCACCCCGGCGGGCTACCAATTCGCCTGCGAAAATGGTGGATTGGGAATAGGTGCCGCCATCAATGAGAACATAGAACTGATCGCACTCCATTTTCACGATTTCCTTGATCATCACATCAAAGCCGGTACCTTCGCTGCCACCGCCGTTGCCACGCAGGTCTACAATGATCTTGCTGTAGCTGCCATGGGTGCGGTAGGCCTGGGACAGGGAATCGGAAAAATCCTTATAGCGGCTATCTTCCGTTTCCCGGAAGCTGCTGATGCGGATATACATGGTATCCTCGTACAACTCCTCTGTAAACCAGAAATTGAGGCTGTCATAGTAGGCATAGGGCACGGAATAAACATCCAAATACCATTGACCAACCCAATCGGTGTTGTGAACGCCGGCTTTCAAATCCAGCACATAGGGAGTTCCGTCCGCGCTGGTCAGGGTATACACCGCGGAGGCAGCATCCAGTTCAATGACACCGGCGGCCTCCAGCATGGCGGTGTTGGACAAATACTCCATACCCATGCCGCCACCGCCAAGAGAATCCACCAGACCATATTCCGTTTCCATGGGTGTGTAGGGGCGGATCATCTCCACAATTTCGCTGACGCTGTAGCCGTTGATGGCCTCCAGCCGGGCATACAGGGCATCCTCATAGGCTTTGTCGATTACCACGCAGTATACCACCGTTTCTCCATTTTCCTGGAAGGGCAGGAACAAGATGGGGAAATATTCTCCGTCATAATATTCCAGCCGGGTGTGCACATCGTCAAAGAGACCCAGTATGTACTGCAGGCGATAAATGATCTCTTTGTCCGTCAGATTCTCCACATCGGGGATCAACAGGTTGATCTGCTCCACAAAGGAAAGGAAAAATGCCTCGTCATAGAAATTTTTGGAGTCGGTTTCATAATTGGGCAAGTCAATCAGGAACGCCCGGTTGCGCAGCATGGGATGCTCGGATATCATGCTGTTGGCAAAGTAGAGGATATCCTCCTCCCACTCCAGCTCCCGGCCCTCGGAATAGTAGTAGGTGTATTGGGTTTTGTGGTCCACATAGCCGGGCCAGGCAGGCTCCGTGGGTTCTGTGGGAACCATGGTTTCCGTGGAAGCGGTGGTAGCTTCGGTAGGCTCTGTGGGTGTGCCGACGCAACCGGTCAGCAGCGCAAGGCACAGCAACAATATCAAAAGTGCCTGGAGTTTTTTCATAAGCCGCACTCCTTTTTTTCTTTTATCATACCATCTGCAAAGCGGCTTTGCAAGAAAAATCCCATTCCCGGCATAAAAATCAGGCGCCCCGGTTGGGGCGCCCTTTCTCTTTTAGCAGCAGCCGCAGTTATCGCTGCCGCAGCCGTTGCCGCTCCAGGAGCTGCCGCCGCAGCCGCAGAACAGGATCAGCAGGATGATGATCCAGCACATATTACCGCCGAAGAAACCACAATTATTGTTGCACATAGGAATACCTCCAAAAATTTTGATGCGGTGTTTGCCGCTCATTCCATGGTATTCCAGCACCGCAAAAATGTGCGGCCACCACGATATGTTGTGCATAATTTGCCGCCCAACCCCCATATCATCGAAAATTGTCGATTTTTTGTAGGGCAGTCAGGGTTGAATACCGGCGAATTCTGTGATATACTGTCGATAGTGGGACCAAATCTTTCTAAGGGGATCGTGTTATGGATATGCCCAAGCTGCTGATCGCAGACTCCAGCGATGAATACCGGCAAATTCTTTTCGACAAGCTTTCCCAAAACTACATGATCAAAACCTGCCGCAGCGGCATGCAGGCGCTGGAACTGCTGCGCGCATTCCGCCCGGATCTGATGATCCTGGACCTGATGCTGCCGGAATTGGATGGCATTACGCTGCTGCAACGGGCTCACAGCGAAGGAATTCATCCTACCGTTCTGGTGTTTTGCGCCTATCCCGGCGAATATATCATCCAGGCGCTGCACCGGTTGGGCGTGGCCTATTCTATGACAAAGCCCTGCGATCTGGACGCGGTGGCAGACCGGCTTTCCGACCTGGCCAACCATCTGCAGCCCGTTCCCTCATTCCAGGAAACAATGCACTCTTCTGTATCCAACCTGCTGCTGTCGCTGAATTTTTCCACTCGGTTAGACGGTTTTCTGTTCCTGCAGGCCGCCATCCCACTATACATGAAGGATCCCGGACTGGCCATGACGAAAGAACTGTATGTAGCCGTAGGCGCCATGTACAACAAGGATTGGCAGCAGGTGGAACGGTCCATTCGCAGCGCCATCGACAAGGCTTGGCAAAATCGGGATGATCAGCTCTGGCCGCGGTACTTCCGCGCACCGGACGGTTCTGTTCCCCGTCCATCCAACAGCACCTTTATCACCCGCGTATCCAACGCCCTGATTCCACAGGGCTACGGAGCCAAAGGCGCATAGAAACCCGTCGTTTTCACCCCGGCAGAGCAATCTGCCGGGGTTTTTCTTATGTTTCCAACACGCGCCGCAGCTTTTCCAATGCCCTTTTTTCAATTCTGGACACATAGCTCCGGCTGATTCCTGTCCGATCCGCCACCTCCCGCTGACGCAGCGGCTTTTCTCCATCCAATCCATATCGCAGGGAAATGACCTGCTTCTCCTGCTCCGTCAGGCAGGTGTTCACCGCCTTTCTCAGCGCCCGCACCGATTCCCGAACAGTAACCTGCTCCAATAGATCGCTATCCTCCGCCACCACATCCATCAGCGCCAGCGAAGCGCCATCGGCGCTGGTTTCAATATAATCCGACAAGGAGACATCCTGGCTGCTCTTTTTTTGGCTTCGGAAATACATCAAAATCTCATTCTCCACGCAGCGGGCGGCATAGGTGGCAAGTCTGGCTCCCTTGGACGCGTCAAAGGTCGAAATTCCTTTGATCAGACCGATGGTGCCAATGGATATCAAATCCTCCTGATCCGAAGTGGCCGCATAATACTTCTTCATAATGTGGGCCACCAGGCGCAGGTTGCGCTCGATGAGTATATTTCTTGCCTCCAGGTCCCCCTGCCTGGCTTTTTCCAAATAGTAGCGTTCTTCCTGGGCAGTCAGCGGCTTCGGAAAGCTTCCCGAAGAAAGTTGCAGAGAATACATCAGCCCGCCGAGCATCAGCCAAACGCTGGCGATCAAAAGCCTCACCTCCGCTACTACCCTATTCCCGGCTGCCCGTCCTTTTTCCAAAACACACAAACAAAGATAGGCAGGAAAGCTTTTCATCATGCGCGCATTTTCCTCTTGACCTAATCCGGAACATTTTTTATAATAGGATTGGAAGTATGACCATTGTCGTCACTATTTGGAAAAGAGGGATATCCTATGAATCAGCATTTTGTATTTTCTGCGCCCGGCCGCACGGAAATCTGCGGCAATCACACTGACCATCAGCATGGCGCCGTGCTGGCTGCCGCGGTAAACCTGGAAACCGTAGCGGATGTTACACTCAACGGTACCAATGAGATCCGGGTGCGCTCCGAAGGCTACCCAGAGGTGATCGTTGATTTGCAGGACCTTTCCGTAAGGGAAGAAGAAAAGAACTCCACTGCCGCCATCGTCCGGGGCGTTGCCGCCGTGTTTGCCGGCCGTGGCGCTGAAATCAAGGGTTTCGACGCTCAGGTGCGCTCTACGGTGCTGCCCGGCAGCGGACTCAGTTCCTCCGCCGCCTTTGAAGTGCTGATGGGCACCATCTGCAATAACTTGTTCTTCGAAAACAAGTTCTCCGCCGTGGAAATCGCGCAAATCGGCCAGTATGTGGAAAACGTTTACTTCGGAAAGCCCTGCGGCTTGATGGATCAGACCGCGTCCAGCGTGGGCAATCTGGTATTTATCGACTTTGCGGATCCGGCCAAGCCCATCGTGGAAAAAATTGACTTTGACTTTGCCGAAACAGGCCACGCTCTGTGCATCATCGACAGTGGCGCGGATCACGCTGATTTGACCGACGAATATGCCGCCATTCCCGGCGAGTTGAAGCAGCTTTGCGGTTTCTTCGGCAAGGATGTGCTGCGGGATATTCCCGAGGACACCTTCTTTGCAGCCATTCCCCAGCTGCGGCACCGGGTGCCGGATCGGGCCCTTCTCCGGGCCATCCATTTCTACCAGGAGAACAAACGGGTTTTCCGCCAGGTGGAAGCTTTGAAGCAGGGGAATTTTGATTCCTTCCTGACACTTCTGAAGGAATCCGGCAGAAGCTCCTGGATGTATCTGCAAAATATCACACCTACCGGCGCCATTGCCCACCAGGACGTGGCATTGGCCCTTGCCCTTTGCGACAATCTGCTGGCCGGGCGGGGTGCCTTCCGGGTTCACGGTGGTGGTTTTGCCGGCACTGTGCAGGCATTCGTTCCGATGGATATGCTGGAAACATTCCAAAATGGCATTGAAGCTGTTTTGGGTCAAGGCAGCTGCCATGTGCTGCGCATCCGCGCAGAAGGCGGCATTCGGGTAAAGTGAGGAAACTGCTATGGAAAGAGATGTTTACATTGCATCCCTGGTGCGCTACGGCCTGGACAAGGGATTGATCGAGCCCTGCGACAAAATATATATCACCAACCAACTGCTGCAAGTTCTCCGGCTGAGCAGCGTGGAGGACTCCCAACCGCAGCCCCTGCCCCTGGAGGAAATTCTGAACGGTTTACTCAATGACGCGGTACAGCGCGGTGTTTGCGGTGACGACATCACCAGTCGAGATTTGTTTGACACCCAGCTGATGGGTGTGCTGACTCCTTTGCCCCGGGAAGTACGCAAAAAATTCGCGGAATTGTATGCCCAATCTCCCGAAGCGGCCACCAATTGGTACTACACCCTGTCCCAGGACACGGACTACATTCGTCGCTACCGGATCGCCAAGGATATGCGCTGGAAAACCTCCACGGAATATGGCGAATTGGACATTACCATCAATCTGAGCAAACCGGAAAAAGATCCCAAAGCCATCGCCGCCGCCAAAAACGCGCCTCAAAGCGGCTATCCCAAGTGCCAGCTCTGTGCGGAAAATGAGGGCTACGCCGGCCGGATGAATCATCCTGCCCGACAGAATCACCGGATTATCCCCCTGCACATCGCCGGGAGTGAATGGTTCCTGCAGTACAGCCCCTACGTTTATTACAATGAGCACTGTATTGCCCTCAACAGCAGCCACACCCCCATGGTGATCGACAAGGCCGCTTTTGAAAAGCTGATGGATTTCGTGACGGTATTCCCTCATTATTTCATCGGCAGTAACGCGGATCTGCCCATCGTCGGCGGCAGTATCCTCAGCCACGAGCATTTCCAGGGTGGCAATTACTGCTTCCCCATGGAGCGCTCGCCCATGGAGGAGGAGATTGCCTTTGCCGGTTTTGCGGATATCCACGCCGGTATCGTCAAATGGCCCATGAGTGTACTGCGGCTTCGTGGCAGCGACAAAGCACGGCTGGCGCTTCTGGCAGACAAAATTCTGCAGTGCTGGCGGAGTTACACCGATGCGGATGCCTTTATTTTTGCGGAAACCAACGGCGTTCCCCATAATACGATTACACCCATCGCCCGCCGCAGAGGTCAGGATTATGAGCTGGATCTGGTGCTTCGCAACAATATTACTACAGACGAGCATCCTATGGGCGTGTACCATCCCCATGCCCAGCTGCATCACATTAAAAAGGAAAATATCGGCCTGATTGAAGTCATGGGTCTGGCTGTTCTGCCAGCCCGTTTGAAGAAGGAGCTGGCTGATCTGGAAACCGCTATCTTGAACGGCGCAGATATTTTCGCGGATGAAGCGCTGGCAAAACACGGCCATTGGGTCCAAGAACTGCGGACACAGTACACCTTCACACAGGAAAACATCACAGAGATTCTTCTCAAAGAGGTGGGCATGGTATTCTCCCAGGTTCTGGAGCATGCCGGTGTATACCAGCGAAACGCCTCCGGCAAAGCCGCCTTCCTCCGGTTTATCCAATTTGTCAATCAACATTGATGCATTCCCCATTCACTTTTGTGAATGGGGAATTGTTTATGCAGAAAGAACGACGCCAGCACTTACGCGCTGGCGTCGCAGGTTTTTATGGGTCGGTATCAAACAAGCTCAGTTGATCAGACAACGCTGTTCTTGCGCTTGAATACCAGCAGGGTGCAGCCGGTAGCGGCGGAGATCAGCATGAATACCATCAGGCCGATCAAAGCCATGCCGGTGGGAGGATTCTCGCCTTCCTCGGCGCCGCACCACTTACAGACGCCGTCAACATAGAAGTGATCAACGGTGTCCATCTCGCGGGTTTCAACGAAGCCGCAGCGCTCACATTCGTGCTGTTCCAGACCGGTTTCCTGACAAGTGGGCTCCTTCACCTGTTCCCATTCTCCCCAAACATGGCCCAGAGCGTCGGTTTCGTCACCGACATAGCTGTCGCCGCAGATGGAGCAGGTATAGGTGGTGTAGCCCTTTTCGGTGCAGGTGGGAGCGGTCACAACGGCTTCATAGCTGTGGCCGAAGGCAGCAACCACGCGGGTCTCAGTACCGCCGCAGACGGAACAGGTACGGGTTTCCTCACCGTTTTCGGTGCAGGTGGCTTCCTTAGTGGTTTCCCAATCACCCCAAACATGGCCCAGAGCATCGGTGTAGCTGTTTTCATCCACATAGCTGTCGCCGCAGAAGGCACAGACATAGGAGGTGTAGCCCTTCTCGGTGCAGGTGGGAGCAGTCACAACAGCCTCGTACTTGTGATCCACCATGGGAATCTCCTCGGTGTAGGTACCGCCACAGACCTTACAGGTGTAGGTCTTGGAACCGGCAGTGGTGCAGGTGGGCTCGACTACAACGGCATCGTCGTAGACGTGACCAACAGCGGGGATTTCCTCCTCATAGGTGTGACCGCAGGCAGAGCAGGTGTAACGGTTGTAACCAGCCTCGGTACAGGTAGCAGGCTTAGTGGCAGTTACCTTATAGGAGTGACCCACGGGATCCTTGGTATTATCCAGGTAGTAGTAACCACAGTTCTTACATTCGTGCTTGGTGTAGCCATCAAGTACACAAGTGGGAGGAACCACAGTTTCTACATAGTCGTGACCGGTAGCATCCACATAGCTGTCCACATAGCTGTGGCCACAGTTTGCACAAGTGTGAGTAGTGTAGCCCATCTCAGTACAGGTGGGATCAGTCACAACAGCCTCATAGTCGTGGCCGGTAGCAGGGATTTCCACGGTGTAGCTGTCACCACAGACAGAGCAGGTGTAGGTGGTGTAGCCCTTTTCGGTACAGGTGGGATCCTCAGATGCGGTTACCTGGAAGTTGTGGCTGCAGCCGGTAGCGGGGATTTCCTCGGTGTAGCTGTCACCACAGACAGAGCAGGTGTAGGTAGTGTAGCCCTTTTCGGTTTCGGTGGCTTCCTTATGATCGGTCTCCTCATAGCTGTGACCGGTAGCAGGAATATCCTTAGTGTAGGAATCGCCACAGGAGCAAGTGTAGGTTTCGTAGCCAGGCTCGGTACAGGTAGCGGGCTCGGTGCCGGTCAGCACATGGTTGTGACCGGTGGGATCTACATAGTTATCCACATAGCTGTCGCCACAGATGGAGCAGGTATAGGTGGTGTAGCCCTGCTCGGTACAGGTGGGAGGCGTCACAACAGCCTCATAGTCGTGGCCGGTGGCATCCACATAGTCATCCACATAGCTGTCGCCACAGATGGAGCAGGTATAGGTGGTGTAGCCCTGCTCGGTGCAGGTGGGAGGCGTCACAACAGACTGATAGTCGTGATCACACAGGGTAAACAGGTTCAGGTTGATGGACAGCTTGGAGAGGTCAAACGCATAATCAGCGGTGTAGCCGCTGGCGGTCAGCTCGCCATCGCGGAACATATTTTCCTTGTTCAGCTCATAGTAGCCGGTTTCGTCGTTGTAGAGGCCACCCAGCTTGGTGCCTCTGCCGGTGATGTTCAGCTCTGTGAGTGCCTTGCCGGCTGCGCACAGCAGCGGGTGATAAACAGCCTCCAGCTCTGCAGCAGAGGTCAAATCAGCAGTCACGCCAACGATCTGTGCCATCCGTGCGAAGGCAACATTCCGGCTCATAGCCTTCAGGGCGGTGAACAGTTCAGCCACAGTGGTGTTGTCCACAACCGCCTTCAGATCATCCATATTGCCACTATTGATTGCGTCAATCACATCCGCGCGCTTGTCGGCGTTGCCATAGGCCAGGATCACGGCCAGCATCTTAGCATAGTCGGCGTTCTCGCTCATATTTGCGAAGAACACAACATTACCGGTAGCGGAAACGGTGATTTCCTTGTTGTTGTACTCGGGCTGATCAATGTCAACAGTAACAGAAGTCTTATCCTTCTCAACGATCTCGGCCAGCTCAGCTGCCAGATCCTTGACATACTCAATGCTGGTGCCTTCAATGCGCAGGTTCAGACCGAATTCCTCAGCCATGGCAGTATTGGAAGCAATACCGATGGTCAGATAGTCGCCAGCGGTGATATGCTTCAGTTCAACCAGCCAGGGAGCCACCTTAATGGTGTACTCGGCAACATTGGTGTTGTTCTCGAGGGCCTCATAGATAGCGGCGAAGTCGATCAGGTCAGCCAGGATCGTGTTGATGACACCGGAGATGCCGGCAGCATCGATACAGGCCAGCAGGCTGTCGATGGCTTCCTCAGCGGAACGGTTCTCCAGCAGAGCCAGCAGATCCTCAAACACGATGTTGTAGATCTGATTACCATCAATGGTCATGCTGGCAGCGGTAGCATAGTTGAGCATCAGGTCGATTGCGATGTCCACAGCCATGGCGGCGATGTTAGGAACATAGCCATTAATTTCTTCGCTCTTATACACATCGGAGTTGATCACATAGGTAACGTTACCGTTTGCATCGACCTCGATGTGGTACATAGCGTTGCGGACGGTGGTACCATCCATGTAGTAGCCATCTCTCAGGAAGTCGGACACATCGGTTTCATAGTTACCGGCGATGACGGTGACATTACCGGAAACGCTGTAGACAGCACCGGCGTCGGCGGTACCCTTGGAGGAGTCAACGATGAACAGCTTATCAACGCCGGCGATATTACCGGAAACATTGTGGCCGTTCAGATCCAGAATGGTGGTGCCGGCAACGGTCAGGTCGCCAGTCACATCAGCCAGCAGAATGACCATAGCATTGCCAGCCAGGCCAGCCAGCTTGCTCTCCAGAGCAGCGGCATCGACGCAAGCAAACTTGTTGGTCACGCCGGAGGCATTGACATCCAGGATGATGGCGCTGTATTCGTTTTCTTCGCTCAAGGTAGCGCGGGTAGCGATCTGGATGGAGCCGCCTGCCTTATTTTCCTTGATCATGGCCAGGTAGGTATCCAGCTGATCGTTGCCGCCGAAGCCCAGCAGGTTCATGAGGCTGGGAATGATTTCCTGACCACTGAAGTCCATATCCATATCCATGCCGTTTGCGCCGACACTGTATGTCAGACCATTCTTGAACATGGCATAGAAATCATCATAGCCGGCCAGGTTCATATTCTGACCCAGCATAGCCAGAGTATTTTCCAGGGTGGTCATGTCGGCGTCGCTGCCGATAAAGGCATCCATGTAATCCTGGAAGAAGTCGAACGCGATCTGCTGCTCAATGGCGCTGGCATCGGACTTATCGATGGTGCCGTTGGCGATCTGAGCCAGCAGGTAGGCGCCGTAGATCTGATCGGGCAGGGTCAGTGCGAAGACCAGCTCGCCGTCCTCGGCGGTGAAGGTCATGAATTTCTCAGCAGCCTTCAGAGCATTGGCAGCGGTGGCCATCTGCTCGGGAACGCTGTTAAGGTTAATGGTCAGAGCCAGGTCGAAGAGCACGGTATTTGCATCGGATCCCAGCTGCAGGGTGGTGGTCATCAGCTTGCCCATGCCATTTTCGCCCAGAGCGATCAGGGTTTCGCTGCCGAAGGTATCATCGTTCAGCAGGGCATTGATCAGGGTCTGCATGGACAGCTCCAGCGTGTTCTCTGCATTCAGGTACATCAGGCCCTCTTCGTTCATACCAACATAGGTATAACCCATCAAGCCCATGATGAAATCCATCATTTCAGTAGCCTCTACATTGACTACCATGGCAACATAGTTGCCGCTGCCGTCCTTCTCCAGAACAACAGAACCGGCGCCCAGAGAAGCATTCATATCGGCGACCATATCTTCCAGCTTGGTCTTACCCAGATCCTCTACTTCACGCACGACGGTGTAGACACCATCGACAAACAGGCGATCCAGCTGATCGGCAGTGAAGGTGTAGGTAGCGGTGTTGTAGGATTCGCCGTCAATCAGGTACCAGTACTGGTAAGCGGGATCGTCGGACTTGGGCAGATTGATTCTCAGGCCATTAATGGTAATGATCTGATCGGCCTCACCATCAATCTTTACAGTGTACTCCTTGACAACGAAGGTCAGTTTGATATTGAGATTGTCATCCAGCTCGGTGCCAACCAGGGCATCCCAATCGTACTCCTCGGTGAAGTAGTAATAGGGAGCCTTGTCACCATAGGTATTTTCGATATATGCATTCAGAGCATCCCGCAGAGCCTGCACATCGCCTTCGGTCAGCACATGGCCACGGTCAAATACCAGAGAGGTGATTGCACTTTCATTGAGAAGCACCTGGATCGTCCGCTGGCTTGCGTCAGCAACGGTCAGCGTATCGGAATACAGATACAGAACATACTCGTCAGCAGTTTCATAGGTTGCGTTGCCACTCATCAGCAAAGCATCCATCAGGTCGGGCAGATTTTCACTTTCCAGGTCAATGGCAGCATTGGGCGCGGACAGATCCTCCAGAACCTTGGTCAGCTTGGACTCCAGGTCCACGATCTTTTCCGCGTACTCAGGGTAGCCGGCGGCGGTGACCATGATCACCAGGGCATCCATTTTTTCCTGATCGGCCGTCATGCCCTGCAGATAGCCTGCCAGGCTCTCGATCTCAGCAATGAAAGCATCGTAGTTCTGATAGTAGTAGATCAGGCCGTCGGTCTCGTACTGGCCGATCATATTGTAGATCTTCAGGTAGTTGTTGGAGTCCAGGTTGTTGGCAATGAT
>JAZOBI010000016.1:0-3448 GCA_045595885.1 Faecousia sp.
CGGGCGGTCGCTTCCAGAATACGGGCGTCATGGCCCTCGGTGAACACGATTTTACGGGGATTTGCTTTCAAAGTTTCGATCATTGCATTGAACATGAAAATCTGCCTCCATATTTCGGGTCTTTGCCCGTATTTTTACAAAATAATTATATACCACAAGTTTCCGAAAAGCAAGCCCCGGGAAAGAGAAATTGTTGTTTACACTACGATGGTGCCGTAGGGCGGGAGCAAGCCCCCGCCCTACAATATCGCCATAGGGTGTATGTGTAAACAACAATTTCTCTTATCAACAAAAAATGACGCCAGGAGGTCATTTCATTCGTTTTTCCAGGGTAGACGCGGAAAGGGCAGTCAAATACACCCGGATCAGGCCGTATTTGCTGGACAGCACGAAGGATTTGGGCAGATCGTCGCAGGGCACCACCAGACCATCCTCCTCGGCTTTGGCAAGAAACTGCCTGGTGCGCCTGGAGGTGGAGGTGTTATCCAGATCGAAAATGCCCAGCACGGATTTTTGCCGCACCGCCATATCATTGCCGATATTCAAATACATACATTACCCCTCGTAAGAATCATTCACGAATCGCCCCTACAATGTTTATTTCAGTTTTTTCCACTCCGCCACGGCCATTTCGTCGCAGCGGTTATTTTTTGGATTTTCGGCGTGGCCTTTGACCCAATGGTAGTGGATCTCATGCTTCTGGGTCAGATCCAGCAGAATTTCCCAAAGATCCGGGTTCAGCGCTTTTCTTTTATCGGATTTGATCCAGCCTTTTTTTCGCCAACCCCAGGCCCAGCCCTTTTCAAGGGCGTCGATGACATATTTCGAGTCGGAATACAGCTCCACGACGCAGCTTTCCTTCAGCGCCGAGAGGCCTTTGATCACGGCGGTCAGCTCCATGCGGTTGTTGGTGGTATTATTTTCGCCGCCGGACAGTTCCTTTTCCACGCCGTTATATTCCAGAATGGCGCCCCAGCCCCCGGGGCCGGGATTGCCGGAGCAGGCGCCATCTGTGTAGAGTGTTACGGTTTTCATCATGTTACTCCTGCTTTTCCTGTTCCAAAGGATATTTCGGAACACTCTCGTCGGTGCAACGGGTCACGCCATTATCATAGTAATCGCTTTTCATTCTTCCGCTGATACCCATCAGCGCCACAGAACCGAAAATCATGGAGGCAATACCGGCGATCATCACCAAAATACCAATACCGCTTTTCGCCAGCAGGACGAAACCTGCGATAAACAGAACAACACCAACGATCAGCAACGGAATTCCGGCTTTTTTCATACCTCTTCCTCCATGTTTTTCACACCCTGGATGGACACGATCTCGTTACCTTCTTCCACACGCATGACGATGACACCCTGCACATCCCGCTTGTAAATGTTGATGGTGCTGGCAGGAATCCGGATGATGACGCCGCCGTTTTCGATCAGCATCACATCGTCGGTTTCGCCAACCACGCAGCAGCCGGCGATCAGGCCGGTTTTTGCCGTGATGTTGTAGTTTTTCAGACCCTTGCCGCCACGCTGCTGGGGAACCTTTTCCCCGTTGGGGCCGGTACGCAGGTATTCTTCCATTTCGGTGCGCTTGCCGAAGCCATTGGCGGTGACGGTCAGCAAAGTCTTGCCGGCTTCCGCCTTTTCCGCGCCGATGACATAGTCCTGCCCGGTAAGCTGGATACCTCTGACGCCGGTGGCATCACGACCCATGGGCCGGGCATCGTTTTCATTGAAGCAGATGGCCATGCCCTCTCTGGTGGCGATGATGATATTGTCGTTGCCGCCTGTGCGGATCACATTCACCAGGCTGTCGCCCTCGTCCAGGGTGATGGCCCGGATGCCGGTTTTCCGGTTGGTCTTCAGGGCGATGAAGGGAATTCGCTTGATGGTGCCCTGTTTGGTCACCATCATCAGGTACTCATTTTCGTCAAATTCCCGGGTGATGACCATGGCGGTGACGTTTTCGCCGGGTTCCAGCGGCAGCACATTGACGATGGCGGTGCCACGGGCGGTACGGCCGGCCTCGGGGATCTGATAACCCTTGCGGTGATGTACCTTGCCCTTGTCGGTGAAGAACAGCATATGATCGTGGGTGGAGGCCACGGTCAAGGACTTCACATAGTCCTCCTCCTTCAGATTCTGGGCGTTGACGCCGCGGCCGCCACGGGCCTGGGTGCGGTAAATATCCACCGGCATCCGCTTGATGTAGCCATGGTTACTGAGGGTGAAGGCGCAGTCCTCCTCCTCGATGAGATCTTCGATGTCGATCTCGTCCTCAATGTCCTGGATCTCGGTTTTCCGCTTGTCACCGAATTTATCCCGGATCTCCAGCAGCTCAGATCGCAGCACGGCCTGCAGCTTCACAGGATCCGCCAGCAGCTCCTCGTAATAGCCGATGCGCTGCATGAGTTCGTCAAATTCCGCCTGCAGCTTTTCCCGGTCCAGACCCTGCAGGGCCTTCAGACGCATATCCAAAATGGCCTGAGCCTGCACATCATCCAGCCCAAAGCGCTCCATGAGGCGCTGCTTGGCATCGTCATAGGCGGTGCGGATGATGCGGATGACCTCGTCGATATTGTCCTGGGCGATGAGCAAACCTTCCAGCAAATGAGCCCGCTCTTTGGCTTTCCGCAGGTCATACTGGGTGCGGCGGGTCAAAACCTCCATCTGGAAGGCCAGATATTCGTCGATGATCTGCCGCAGGGACAAAATTTTCGGCTGCTTCTGGTCATCCACCAGAGCCAGCAGAATAATGCCGAAGGAGGATTGCAGGGCGGTCTGCTTGAACAACGTGTTCAGCACCACCTGGGGGTTGGCATCCTTCTTCAGCTCGATGACGATGCGCATACCGTTGCGGTCGGTTTCGTCACGGAGATCGGAAATACCTTCCAGCCGCTTATCCTTGATCTGCTCAAACATATTGCGGATCAGCTGCCGCTTGTTGACCTGGTAAGGCAGCTCGTTGACCACGATGCGGACCCGGTCGCCGGCAAATTCCTCAAATTCCGTCCGGGAACGGATGACGATCTTGCCACGGCCGGTGGCATAGGCGGCGCGGATGCCGCTGCGGCCCATAATGATGCCGCCTGTGGGGAAATCCGGGCCGGAAATGTGCTCCATCAGATCCACCATACTGCATTCCGGGTCATCCAGCACCGCCACGCAGGCGTTAATCACCTCCGTCAGATTGTGGGGCGGAATGTTGGTGGCCATACCCACGGCGATGCCGGAGGATCCGTTGACCAGCAGATTGGGGAACCGGCTGGGCAGAACCCGGGGTTCTTTCTTGCTTTCGTCGAAGTTTGGATCCCAATTCACGGTATCCTTGTCGATATCCCGGATCATCTCCATGGAAAGCTTCGCCAGCTTTGCCTCCGTATATCGGTAAGCGGCGGCAGGGTCGCCGTCCACAGAGCCGAAGTTACCCTGGCCATCCACCAGCATA
>JAZOBI010000017.1:0-6621 GCA_045595885.1 Faecousia sp.
AAAAGTTGAATGAACTTCCTCGCCATCCCGGACATCACACCCGGCCTGTCCAGTACCGCCATTTCACCCGGACTGTGATATCGTTGGTTCCGGATCACCTCCACCAACGATTCTCACGGAAGTGAGAAAATTACAGAAAGACGCCTCATGGTCAATCTTTCCTGACCATGAGGCGTATTTGTTTGTGATAGGCAGGATCGCCATGAAATTGCAAAGTTTGCGAATTTTCTGAAATAACGATGGCCGGGATAGCCAGTGCCGACTTGGACTTTTGGATTGGCACCGCTCCTGTCCAGTACCGGCATAAATCGGCTTAAAATCTTTGCAACCAGAAAACTCCGGCGTCCAAAATGGCGGACATTCGTATGAAATGAGCATAAAAATGCTCTGCACCGAAGTACAGAGCATTTTACGTATGGCAATGATTGAAAGGCAAACAATAGTTGGGGCATAAGGCTTATGCAGTGTTTAACTCAAATCACAGTCTCATGCCGCCGTTGACGGACAGGACCTGGCCGGTGATATACGATGCCTCATTGCTGACCAGGAACAGGGCAGCATTTGCGATCTCCTCGGGCTGACCCAGACGGCCCAGCATGGTCATAGCTGCAAACTTGTCCAGCAAATCCTGAGGAACGGTCTTGAGCATATCCGTCATGGTGTAGCCCGGAGCGATCGCGTTGACGCGGACGGGTACACCCTTGCGGGCAAACTCCTTTGCCCAGGTTTTGGTCATGCCGATCACGCCGGCCTTTGTGGCGGCGTAGTTGGCCTGGCCGATGTTGCCAAATTCACCAACGACAGAAGAGATGCTGACAATGGCTCCGCCGCCGATCTTCTCCATCTGCGGGCCGATCAGCCTTGTCAGGTTAAATACACCCTTCAGATTGACATTGATCACGGCGTCCCACATGTCGTCGGTCATTTTGTAGGTCATGCAATCCCGGGTGATTCCGGCATTGTTGACCAGAATATCGATTTGGCCATACTCGGCGACAATGTCATCAAAAAACTTCTGACAGGCCGCAGAGTCGGTGACGTTCAGATTATAATAGTTTACGTTCTCAGCCTCGTAAGTCATTTCGCCCATATCAACGGCAATGACCCGCGCGCCCTCCTTGGCGAAGAGCTGGCACATACAGGCGCCGAGACCTCTTGCACCGCCGGTCACCACGGCGACCTTTCCCTGCAAGCGCATAACGATTCCTCCCGACATGGTATAGTAGT
Source organism: Faecousia sp. (assembly GCA_045595885.1). GTDB lineage: Bacteria > Bacillota > Clostridia > Oscillospirales > Oscillospiraceae > Faecousia. Next base: position 1,228 of record JAZOBI010000017.1, read on the forward strand.
CGGGATTGGTGAAATATGAGTCATTATTCATGTTATAAATATCACAAAGTCACCTTTCTGTCAATAAAATTTTGGATTCTTAGTATGAATGTGTATGGAAAATGTGTTTCACGGAGTGGAGCGAAGGTTATTTTTGCGAAAGTGTTTTTCAGGAGATGTTTCATCTTGCGCTTTTGTGAAAAAACCGATATAATAACTGAAACATGAATCAGGTTCGTGACATTATTTTTGTTGTATTGGTGAATTGTATGGCTAAAAAATATTTTATCAAACCCAAAACCAAGCGCGGCGAGGCAACGCTGGAGAAGATCATTGACGCCGCAGCGGCGGTATTTTATGAAAAGGGCTTCCACGACGGCTCCATTGCTGATATTACACAGCGGGCCGGCGTGGGCAACGGCACGTTCTATATCTACTTCGACAGTAAGCTGAGCGTGTACCGTCATTTGTTGATGGAGTACGGAAAGCGAGTGAGAGCCAGATCCCGTGAGGCGATTGCCAACTGCACCAGCCGCAGGGAGGCGGAACGTCTGGGCTTGCGGGCCTTTTTTGAGTATGCGCTGGAGGATCAGTCCATCTTCACCATCATCTGGGAATCCCTTTATATCGACAAGACACTGTTTTACGATTATTACGCTACCTTCTCGAAAGCATATGTACGCGGACTGAAGGAGGCACAGGCTGAGGGGGAGGTGCGGGATATCGACCCGGCTGTCCTGAGCTATGTGTTGATGGGTATTGCCAACTTTGTCGCACTGAACAGTCTGGTGCTGAAGCCGGAGCAGGAGCATAACATCGACTATCTGGTGGATGAAGTGATGAAGGTGCTGGAAAACGGCATGTTCAACTGAACATACAATTATAAATAATGCTGATCAGCAGACTGCGCAAGCGGTCTGCTGTTTTTGCATTTTTCACACAAAATCGGCTCCTGAAATTTGTTTGCTTATACAAAATGCGCAATTTTGGAAAAATAAAGTTGACGATACGTTCATGTTGTGTTATTTTGGTGCCAAGGTGATTGGTGAGTCATGTTTCATTATTCGAAAAATTCTGTGTTGTTTAGGAGGGATATTCCAAGTATTTATTCGAGTTGATTTCCGCAACCAAAATTAATACTTAAGGAGTGAGAACATGAACATAAAAAAACATACGACGTTAATTTGGGTACTGATCGCAATTCTCTGGATCGCCTGTATTGTTACCGGAACCACCGGCCACTTTGTCCTCGGTATGGTTCTCGGTGTGCCTCTGATGCTGCTTCATATGATGCTGGGCAGCGCCAAGGGCGGCGTCGTTTCCAAAAAGTTCTTCCTGTACCCCATGCTGATCTGGGCCGTGCTTTGGATCATCAGCTTTATTCTGTCCGGTTACTTTGCCACTGCATTCGCCGGTGTTATGCCTTCCTTTACCATTTTTGGCATTCATCCGTCCTTTGCCCCCACCATCTTCCTGTACTGGATCGGCGGTCAGCTGACCATCAACCTGGGCTTCTATCTGTTCCAGGATGAGTGGCTGACCAACGATGAGTGGGATGCTTTCTGCAAGAAGGCGAAAGCAATCAAAGAGAAAAACAGCAAGGAGGTCGTCTAAATGTCAGCAGGAACCGTTATTCTGATTTTGTCGTTCTCTATTCTCATGATCGTGGTATCCTTCCTGATCGGTATTTGGTCCTCCAAGAAGGCGAAAACAACTCAGGCTTACTTCGGTGCTACCGGCATGTTCGGCCCCCTGGCCGTGGGTCTGTCCTCCATGGCAGGTATTGCCTCTGCATTCGCTCTGGTGGGTGTTCCCGGTATCATCTACGGCACCGGCAATGCCATGACCTTCTGGATGCTGTCCGGCGCCGCCTTTGGTATGAGCTACGTTATTCTGGGTAAAAAGATCCGTGCAATGGCCGAAGTGGCCCCCATCTCCAGCTTGGGCGACATCTGCGATATCCGCTTCAACAATAACCGTGTGATCAAGGCTCTGATGTCCCTGATCATTTGCCTGGGCTGTCTGGGCTATCTGGCCGCTCAGATCTCCGCAGGTTCCGCATTGATCGCCAACCTGGTTGACATTCCTCCCATCGTGGCCGGTATTATCATCTTCGGTCTGCTGACCATCTATACCGCTCTGTCCGGCGAGGTCGGCGGTCTGCTGTCTCAGGCTTTCCAGGGCTTCATCATGGTCTTTGCCGGCCTGATCCTGATCATCGCCTTCTTCGCCGTTACCGGCGGCTTTGGCGGCGTTCTGGAAGCTGTCTCTGCTGTGAAGGAAGTCACCGGCGCCACCAACGGTATTACCAAGGCTCTGGGTCCCGACTTCCTGAATGCATGGGGCACCTATCCCGGCGGCATTTCCCTGACCTGGATGCTGATCCCCATTCTGGGCTGCGTCGGTCAGCCTCAGGTTCTGACCCGTATCTATGCCGTCAAGCATCCCCGCGACCTGCCCAAGGCCGGTCTGGTCACCGCCATCACTCACACCATCGTGGGCTTCCTGGCTGTCGCCGGCGCTTACGGCGCGCTGTATCTGGTTGCCACCGGCAAGATCGAGCCTCTGGCTTCCAACGATGCTGCTATTTATGCTTTCGCTGATTATCTGGGCATTTGGGCACAGGTTCTGGTGTATGCCGCTGTTCTGGCTGCCGCCCTGTCCTCTGCCTCTATGTTCCTGACCTCTTCCGCCACCCTGCTGTCCAAGGATCTCCCCTCCGCTTTCGGCATCAAGATCAAGCCCGAAAAGCAGATCAAGGTCTCCAAGATCTTTATGTTCGTCCTGGGCGCTATTGCAGTTGTGGTTTCCGTCTATAGCTCCGAAATGGTGGCTCTGCTGGGTACCTTCGGCTGGGGCACTCTGGTCAGCGCAACCTTCCCCATCTTCGTGGTGGGTATGCTGTGGGACCGCTGCAATGTTCCCGGCGCTCTGGTTGGCATCGCTTTCTCCTTCGTGTTTAACATTCTGCCCTTGGTCACCAGCTTCAAGTATCCCTCCACTCTGCCCGGCTATTTCATCACCTCTGCTGTTGCCGTCGCTCTGACCGTCATCGTCTCCCTGCTGACCCCCAAGCAGAAGCACGGCGAAGCCATGCAGGCGGTTCTGGATCTGTAATTACCCATTTCTCCTCTTTTCCTTTCTTCCCAGCAAGCATGGAAGGGCCCCGGCGCATGGGGCCCTTCCAAATTAAAAATATGAGGGAGGATATGGCGTGAAAATTCTTGCACTTTCGGGCAGCCCGCGAGAAAATGGTAACACCGACCAGTACCTGAACATGGTGCTTTCGGAATGTGCCGCCGCAGGGGTTGAAACCGAGCTGATCCGCGTGTTTGATTTGAACATCAAGGGCTGTTACGGCTGCTACGGCTGCGTGCAGGCCAAGCGGTGTGTCCATCGGGACGATTTTCAGACAGTGTTCGACAAAATCGTGGAAGCCGACGTTCTGCTGTTGGGCAGTCCGGTCTATCATGGCTCCATCAGCGCGGAACTGAAAGCGGTTCTGGACCGCACCGGGTTCAGCGGACGCTGGGCCGCCAATGAAATGAAAGCCAAAGAGGGCGCCTATGAGTTTAATGCCAGCGTACTCAGCGGAAAAATCGTGGCTCCGGTGACTGTGGCTCGTCGCGCGGGACACAATTTCTGCTTTGCGCAGCTGCTGCTCTGGGCAGCCTGCAACGACTGTACCATCGTGGGCAATACCTATTGGAACGTGGGCGTCGCCGGCAAGGGCGGTGCCAAGGACGCCGCCGAGGATGAAGAAGGCGTCACAACCATGAAAAATCTGGCGAAACGAATCATGTATACGGCCGAAAGGCTGAAACCTTAAAATCTGAGGATACAAGGAGACTTTATTATGGACAATAGCTGGATCGGCAATTATTCATATTCCCGTGCCCGCCTGAACAGTGCCGGCGTGGCGGTTGTCGACCTGGATACCGGCAACCGGTATACCTACGGCGATCTGGATCGCCGTGCCAATAAACTGGCAAACATTCTGCGTGACCGCTTCGGCATCGGTAAGGGTGACCGCGTTGCGTACATCAGCCGCAACCGCGTGGAGCTGATCGATGCTTACTTTGCCACCGGTAAGCTGGGCGCCATTCTGGTTCCCTATAACGCACGCCTTTCGGTGGAAGAACTGACCCAGTTGATGAACAACGAGCAGCCCAAGGTGCTGTTCTATGAAGCCGTGTCCGCCGCCACTGCCGCCGAGCTGGAAGAAACCGGCGTGCTGCAGCAGTTTGTTGCGCTGGACGCCGAAAACACTCTGGATCACCCTGTCTACGACGAACTTCTGGAAGCCGGCGACGCCACTCCCGTGGGCTGTCCCGAACTCCAGCTGGAAGATATTCACCTGATCATTCACACCGGCGGTACCACCGGTCTGCCCAAGGGCGGTCTGATCTCTCACCGCGGTGAGATCTTCAACTCCTTCAGCGAGATCTGCACCTGGGGCCTGCGCTATGACGACAAGGCGCTGATCATGCTGCCCCTGTTCCACACCGGCGGCTGGAACCTGTTGACCCTGCCTCTGCTGCACGCAGGCGGCACCATTTATCTCAGCCGTGCGGTCGATCCCAAGCGCACTCTGGAAGTGGTGCAGCAGGAGAAGATATCCTATCTGTTCGGCGCCGCCACCATTTTCCGTATGTTGGTGGAACGCCCCGAATTTGCCGAGGCCGACCTGTCCAGCCTGAAATGGATCATGTCCGGCGCCGCCGCCACCCCCATCAACATCATGCAGGCCTTCTGGGACAAGGGCATCAAGTTCGTTCTGGGTTACGGCATGACCGAAGCCGGCCCCAACAACCTGTCCACACCGCCCCAGTTCGTTTCCCAGGAGGTGGTGGAGGCCAAGTACGCCTCGGTCGGCGTTCCCTTCTATCTGACCATTCCTAAGCTGATCGACGACGACGGCAACGAAGTTACCCAGCCCAATACGCCCGGTGAGCTGCTGTGGGCCGGTCCCCAGATCTTCTGTGGCTACTGGGGCAACGAGGAAGAAACCAAGAACACTTTGCGTGACGGCTGGGTCCACACCGGTGACATGGCCTCCATCGATGAGGACGGTTTCTATTACATCGTCGGCCGCAAGAAGAATATGTTTATCTCCGGCGGAGAAAACGTGTTCCCGCCCGAGATCGAAAGTGCTCTGTACGATATTGAAGCGATTCGTGAAGCCTGCGTCATTGGCGTACCCGATGAGAAGTGGGGCGAGGTCGGCAAGGCTGTCGTCTCCCTGAAACCCGGTATGACCATTGACAAGGAAACTATTTTGAAGGAACTGAACGGTAAGCTCGCCCGCTACAAGATCCCCAAGTACGTGACCTTTGTGGACGATGTTCCCAAGAACAACGTCGGCAAGATCGTGGTAGCTCAGATTCAGAAACTGTACGGAAAAGCGGAGGACTG
>JAZOBI010000018.1:0-3004 GCA_045595885.1 Faecousia sp.
GTCGAAGAAGGCCATGTTGCCGATGCTGGTGAGTCCTTCCGGCAGGGACAGATAGAGGATCTGCTCCCGGAAGCTGTACCAGGGGGCGGTGTCCACCTGGTTGAAATCGGTCATATCACCGGAGCCGGTGATGGTCAGCCGGCCATCGGCAAAGGACCAGGTCAGGCCATCGCCACAGCTGCCGCTATATTCGGCGGCGGATGCGGAAACGGCAAAAAGACCCACGCAGAACACCAGCGCCATCAGCAGGGACGATATACGATTGAGTTGATGTTTCATAACGCGGTTCCTTTCTTTAGGCGATTTTGCTACTTGCAAGTTCGGGTGGCAGCCCTCCAAAAGGAGGGCTGCCAAAGATTTGAACAGAACGCTGTTACTGATTGACGGAAGATGGGTTGGTAATGACGATGGGATTCTCCAATTTTACAGTATACACCACATCATTCACAGTAACCGTCATGGTGGATATGGTCTGCGTGCCATGACCATAGTAGGCACTGAGCGTATGCGTATAAATTGCGTTTGAAGTCCACGACTTGATTTGCGATACCGTACCCAAAGTCTGCTTGATTGTACCGTTGCCGGTGCGAGAGAAGGTGATTTCACTGGCGGAGCCTGCCGGCAGAACCAAACTCACCGTGCTGTCGCTGGTAACACCGGCCACGGTCAGGGTCAACGTAGGCCGTGTGAAGGAACCATGACGCTGGGTGTCATTGTCTGCTGTTGCCACTGCATACAGTGTCGCAGCATAATTTGTGAAGGAACTTGTCTGATTTCCTGTCGCTGTGAATGTGGGTTGTGTACCGCCACCTAGATACCATGCTATCGACTTAGTAGTATAGGTAATCTTAGCAGGATTACTGTCGGTGGGGCTAATGGCGGTAACAGTCACGGACGGTGTCACAGACCACACCTCGTAGATAATGATATTCTTCTTCTCAAAGGTCGTTGTGCCTACACTAAAGCTCAGCGTTGTAGGATAGGTGCCCGCAAGCTGGAATGTCTGTGCATCGGACACAAACTGAGAACCAGTTGTAGACCATGTCTGCTGAGCACTGGCGCTGCCACCTTCGTATCCACCCTTATCCTTCTGATCGCCCGAATGGTTGATGGTCCATGCAACATTCTCAATGCCCCTGATAGCCGCACCCGACCAGTCTGTAATTTTGAAGGTAACGGAGGTACTATAAGATTGCATAAATGTACCAGTGATATTGCCGTTGGCATCCTTACCGAAGACTACCTTGCCAGCATCCTCACCATTGGTGCCCTCTACCGTCACATTGACGGTTTGCACCACATAAGCGGTAATATTCTCGCCGGTCAAATCCACATAGTAGCTGTCATCCGCGGTGGGATCGCTGCCGGTAACGGGGGTCCAGATGGGATCCTCGTTGGGATCCGCGTTGGGTCTGGCCACGCCCTGCATATACAGCGCCACCAGCTGCCAGGAGCCATCCTGCTTATCATTCACCGTCGGTACGGCAAATTCAAACTGGTACAGGTTCTCGTCCATATCCACGGCAACCCGGTTGGTGCAGGGCACCAGATAAACGGTGCCGGAGGTCAGATCCTTGATCTCCGCCCACATGGTAGAGGTCTGGGCGTTGGTCAGCTGCACGTTCATGGCAGCGCCGCCATCGGGCACAAACTGATAGTCCACCGTGCTATGATCCTGATATTCCGGAGGATCGGTAACATAGGCCAGGAACACGGGAGAAAGCGCCGCCTTGCGGATGGTGCTGGGGTTAGAACCGGACTTATCGGTGACCACACGGTCGAAGACGAAGGTGCCGCCGGACTTCAGCTGCAGCGTACCCTCATAATAGCCGGTGCTTTCATTCCAGGTAACCTGGCCATACATACCATCCTGATCCAGGACAGAGCCTTCGCTGTGGTAGTACAGCCAAACATCTTCCATATTCCGCAGCTCGCTGCCGGATCTGTCGAAGATCTTGACCTGCATATCCACATTCACGGCGCCCTTGAACTCGAAGGTGGTGGCGAAAGAGCCGTCCTCCAGTTCCACACCGGTAGTCCATACCTGGCTGGTTAGGCCAAGGTAGATAATGTGGGTGGTCTGCATACTCGCATCCAGTTCAACGAATTCACCGTCGAGAACCAGATACTGCAATGTATAGGTGCCGCTTTCCGTGATGGAGGCGGTACCGCTCCAGTTGCCCTGCACACTGTCATAAGACATCAGCGCGGTGAATTCCCGTCCGGTGTTGGAGCGGAACAGCGCGCGAACCTGCTTGGGCATCAATTCCGCAGATGCGTTGATGGTAGCGGAAACAGTGGCAGTCACGGAATTATCCGCCGTCATGGTGATGCCGGTGGGTAATGTGCAGAAAATACTGCTGACACCCAGACCTTCGATCTGGATAGTGGGGAAATTGTCCAGGCCGCTGGTGGTTCCGTCGTCCAGGGAATAATCCGAGCCGTCCACAATCAGGTTCCGCATGGAGTACACGCCCGGTTTTGTCAGGCTGAAGGTAGCCGACCAGGTATTGTCACCATTGGGCGTAAAGGCTATGGTTTCACCTCTGGTACCCTGGCTCTGGCTGATGGAGCGAACGAAGAAGCCGCTGATCTTTTTGGGCTGCTCGCCTTCCACCATCAGGGTCACGGTTACTTCCTTGGCATTGCCGTCATACTCAAAGGAGATGGGCTGCTGGGAATTGGTGGAGCTGCTGCCGCCTGCCGTAGCGGTAGCGGTAATATCGCGGTATTCGTTACGCAGGGGTTCATCATCCAGGTTTTCCAGGCTGATGCTGCTGCCAAACTGAATATTCAAACTACCCTGGATCTCACCGACCGCCAAAACATCGGCGTTGCTCAGCCGCTGGCCGTCCAGATAAATCAGGGCGGTGATCCAGGTGGCCTCATTTTGATTCAGCGCGGTGATACCCATCTGGTAGTCGCCGTTCTCGTCCAGATAAGAGGCCTTACCGGAGATGATCTTCAGCGGCACAGTCGTCTTACCGTTGATGCTGTAATAATG
>JAZOBI010000019.1:0-3744 GCA_045595885.1 Faecousia sp.
CGCCCTCCCCCAAGTTGTTGTATTTCTATCTCTTAGGGCCGCCGCCGGGTTCGGGGCCGGGGTTTTTGCGGTTTTCTCCGTGATAAACCGCAATTTGCCCGGGAAACCGGGCGAATTTGGCCGAAGTTACCATGGAGCTTAGGAATGACCCAAAACAAACTGTGAAAAATGACGAAAAAACAGGAAAGATTTTATTCAAAATTCCCCTTTCTTAATTGCGGAAAATGTGGTATGTTATGCATGGGAGAAAATCATTTGTTTTCTCTGCGTGGTTTACACGCCCTAAAACGTAAGCAAATGTGTTCTACATTTTAAGAGTAAGGAGCAATTTTTATGTACTTTCACAAGAAACGCGTCATTGCTATGCTGCTGGCCGGCGGCCAGGGCAGCCGTCTGCACGTCCTGACCCATAAGACCGCCAAGCCTGCCGTACCCTTCGGCGGTAAGTATCGGATCATCGACTTCCCGCTGAGCAACTGCGTCAATTCCGGCATTGATACCGTGGGCATCCTGACCCAGTATCAGCCTCTGGAACTGAACGAGTACATCGGCAACGGCCAGCCCTGGGGTCTGAATAAGACACATTCCTGCGCCCAGGTTCTGCCTCCCTACGAACGCCACGACAAGAAATCCGGCTGGTACAAGGGCACTGCCAACGCCATTTATCAGAACATCGACTTTATCGAGCGCTTTGATCCCGATTATGTGGTGATCCTCTCCGGCGACCATATTTATAAGATGGATTACGATGCAATGGTTCGCTACCATGTGGAGAACGATGCCGCCTGCACCATCGCTGTGCGTACCGTGCCCCTGAGTGAGGCCTCCCGCTTTGGTATTCTGAACACCAATCCCGACAATTCCATTTATGAATTCGAGGAGAAGCCCGCCAAGCCCAAGTCCACCAATGCCTCCATGGGCATCTATGTCTTCAACTGGAAGGTACTCCATGACGCGCTGGTTGCCGACGAGGAGGATCCCAAGTCCTCCAACGACTTCGGCAAGAACATCATTCCCACATTGCTGGCCTCCGGCGCCAAGATGATGGCTTATCCCTTCGATGGCTACTGGAAGGATGTGGGCACCATCGATTCCCTGTGGGAAGCCAATATGGAGCTGCTGGGCAAGAACCCCGAGTTCCAGATCCGTGGCGAAAAGGATCGGATCTATGCCCGCAACAGCGCCCTGCCCTCTTCCTACATTGACGAGGAAGCCAGGATTTCCGGCTCCTTCGTGGCAGAAGGCTGCGAGGTTTACGGCACCGTGAAACATTCTGTCATTTCTGTTGGCTGCACCATCGGCGAAGGCGCCGTGGTGGAAGACAGCGTGGTCATGCCCGGTGTGGTCATCGAGCCCGGCGCCATTGTTCGTCACGCCATTCTGGGCGAAAACAGCCGTGTTTGCAAGAACGCGGTGGTCGGCGGCGCCTTTAACCCCGATGAACAGAAGAAGATTTCCGTCACCAGCAAGGGTTCGGTGGTTGAAACCGTACTGCTGCCCGGTGAAATGGTATAAGGGAGGTAACTGCAATGAGTGTAATGGGTATTATTTTTACCAATGATGTGGGTGTGGATGCTTTGACTGCCAAGCGCACCATGGCTTCCCTGCCCTTTGGTGGCCGTTACCGCCAGATCGACTTCCACCTGAGCAATCTGGCTGCCGGTGGCATTGACCATGTGGGCATCGTGTCCCGCAGCAATTACCAGAGCCTGATGAACCATGTGGGCTCCGGTGAAGAGTGGGGTCTGGAGCTGGGCGAAGGCGGCCTGGAATTTCTGACACCCTGGGCCCTGGGTAATGACGACCGCTACCGCGGCAAGCTGGAGAATCTGAACGCCATTCTGGACTTTATCCGCTTCTCCGAGGAAGAGTATGTTGTCCTGTCCGACTCTGCCATCATCACCAATCTGGATGTGAAGGATATTGTCCGCAGCCATAAAGAAAGCGGCAAGGATATCACCATCGTGGCCAAGCCCGGCGTTGCCAACGGCCAGATGGAGCTGGATCTGGCTGTGAAGCTGGAAAACGGCGAAGTGGCTGACCTGCTGGTCAGCTATCCCGCCCCCGAAGAGTATCTGGCTTCCATGGATCTGTTCGTGGTGGGTCGTCAGTGGCTCATTGAGAAGGTGCAGCAGTTGGTGGCCCACGATAAGTTCCATATGGACCGCGATCTGGTGCTGGGCCAGTGGAACGAAGGCAAGATCACCATCAATGTCTACGAATATGAGGGCGTTGCCCTGTACAACGAGAACGCGGAAGAATATTTCGCCAACTCCATGGCCCTGCTGGATAAGGATGTCCGCAATGGCCTGTTCCGTGCCCATCATCCCATTTTCACCCGCGTCCGGGATCGTGTTCCCACCTACTATGGCGAGGGTTGCGAAGTGGAGCGCTGCGTGGTGGCCGATGGCTGTGTTCTCGATGGCGAGGTGGAGGATTCCGTCCTGTTCCGCAACGTGGTCATCGAGGAAGACGCAGAAGTGGAAAACTGTGTCATTATGAGCGATACCCGGGTGGGTAAGGGCGCTTACTTGAAGTACGCCATTCTGGATAAGAATGTCACCGTCACGCCCGGCGCCAAGCTGGTGGGCACCGCCAAGTGTCCCGTCATCGTTAAGCGGGGTGAAACCGTATGAAGATAGCGGTTTTCGCGTCTGAAGGCGCTCCCTACGCCAAGTCCGGCGGCTTGGGCGATGTAATGGAAGCTCTGCCGGCTGCCTTGCAGCGCATCGAAGGTAACGAAGTGCTGCTGGTTCTGCCCTACTATAAGAAAATCAAGGATAATCCTGCCTACGAAACGGAAATGGTCCAGGAGCGCACCGTCCAGCTGGCCTGGCGGCAGCAGTTTTTGGGTGTCCGGAGGCTGACGAACCGGGAAGACGGTGTCACCGTCTGCTTCGTGGACAATGATTACTATTTCGGCCACCGCGGCGGCGCCATCTACGGTGATATCGACGACGGTGAGCGCTTTGCCTATTTCTCCAAGGCCTGCCTGGAAACCCTGCTTGCCATGGATTTTGTGCCCGATGTGATCCAGTGCAACGACTGGCAGACCGCCCCTGTGCCTGCCATGCTGAAGACCCAGTACCGGCACCTCTTCCCCAATACCAAGGTGATGTACACCATCCACAATATCGAGTATCAGGGCTGGGCGGATACCTGGTTCTATGACGATGTGCTGGGCCTGCCCTGGGAGTATCGGGGCAAGCTGGAGATGAACAACGCGGTGAATGTGATGAAGGGCGCCATCGAGATGGCGGATCTGGTCACCACCGTTTCCGAAACCTACGCCAAGGAGCTGATGTATCCTTACTATGCCCATGGCCTGGACCGGATCCTTACCGACAATGCCTGGAAGCTCACCGGCATTACCAACGGCATCGACACCGGCACTTTCAATCCCGAAACGGATCCTGCGCTGCCGGCTCACTACAATGCAGAAACCATTTCCGTTGGCAAGGCTGCCTGTAAGGCCGCGCTGCAGGAAGAGGTTGGTCTGCCGGTGAAGGCGGATACGCCGCTGATGGTCATGGTCACCCGTCTGGCCGGACACAAGGGTCTGGATCTTCTGTGCTACTGCGCCCGCCGCTTGCTGTGGGAGGAGGATTGCCAGCTGCTGATTCTGGGTACCGGTGAAAAGCAGTTCGAGCAGTTCTTTGAAGATTTGGCCCGGGAATTCCCCGACCGTGTGGCAGCGAAGATCACCTTCAATCTGGGCCTAGCGGCAAGAATTTATGCCGGCGG
>JAZOBI010000020.1:0-10532 GCA_045595885.1 Faecousia sp.
ATGCCCACCCCCCCGTGACGGGCGTTGGCGTGGAGGACCACGCAGAACTGGCCGTTTCTCCCGAGACCCTGACCTCCGATCCCTACGGCTCCTGCATCATCAAGGACGAGAAGATTACCGAGACCGAAGAACTGATGGACGCTGCCGCTTACGAAGCTTTCTGCGCTGAGGAGGGCTAATTGATGGCCAGCTACATCCCTTCTACCCGGGAAGAGCGGCTTGAAATGCTCAAGGCCATTGGCCTGAACGACTTTAAGGATCTGTACAAGGACGTTCCCCAGGAAATGCTCCTGGAAGACGGCGACCTGAACATTCCCGAAGGTATGAGCGAAATGGAAGTGGGCCGCGCTGTTTCCGCTATGGCAGCCAAGAACCATCTGTTCCCCGTTGTGCTGCGTGGCGCCGGTGCTTATGACCACTACATTCCCTCTATCGTAAAGTACGTTCCTGCCAAGGAAGAGTTCCTCACCGCTTACACCCCTTACCAGGCTGAAATGAGCCAGGGCATTCTGCAGTCCATCTTCGAGTATCAGTCCATCATCTGTGAGCTGACCGGCATGGACGTTTCCAACGCTTCCGTTTACGACGGTGCCACCGCCGCCGCTGAGGCTGCCGCTATGTGCCGTGATCGCAAGCGTCATGTGACTCTGGTTTCCGCCACCACCAACCCCGAAGTGATCAACACCATCCGTACCTACTGCTACGGCACCGGTGACGAGGTGAAGGTCGTCCCTGCCAAGGACGGAAAGACCGATATGGCTGCCCTAAAGGAAATGCTGGCCGCTGATACCGCTTCCTTCTATGTGCAGCAGCCCAACTTCTTCGGCCAGTTTGAAGATGCTGAGGAGCTGGGCAAGCTGGTGCATGAGGCCGGTGCCATGTATGTCATGGGCTGCAACCCCATCGCTCTGGCTATTATGAAGACCCCCGCTGAGTGCGGCGCTGATGTTGCTGTCGGCGAAGCACAGCCTCTGGGTATGCCGCTGAGCTTCGGCGGTCCCTACCTGGGCTTCATGGCTACCACCAACAAGCATATGCGTAAGCTGCCCGGCCGTATCGTGGGTGAAACCGTGGATACCGAAGGCCGCCGCGCTTTCTGCCTGGCTCTGCAGGCTCGTGAGCAGCACATCCGTCGTGAGAAGGCCAGCTCCAACATCTGCTCCAACCAGGCTCTGTGTGCTCTGACCGCCGGTGTCTATGTGTCCGCTATGGGCCCCAACGGCATGGCTCAGGCCGCCAAGCAGTCCATGTCCAAGGCTCACTACCTGGCCGCGGAACTGTGCAAGATCCCCGGTGTTTCTCTGGCATTCACCGGCGACTATTTCCATGAATTTGTTACCGTTATGCCCAAGGCTGACGAGGTTCTGAAGGCTCTGGAGAACGCCGACATTCTGGGTGGTCTGCAGATCGAAGAGGGTGTGCTGTGGTGCTGCACCGAAAAGGTTACCAAGGCTGACCTCGACAGAGCTGTCGCTATCGTGAAGGAGGTGTGCGCATAATGAAGCTTGTATTTGAAAGAAGCGTTCCCGGTCGTGGCCAGCAGTATCTGCCCGCCTGCGATGTGGAAGAAGTGGCTCTGCCTGCTTCCCTGGTTCGGACTTGCGCACCCAAGCTGCCCGAGATCAGCGAAGTCGACCTGAGCCGTCACTACACCGAGCTGAATAAGCAGGTTCACGGTGTCAACGACGGTTTCTATCCTCTGGGCTCCTGCACCATGAAGTACAATCCCCGCATTGACGAGGAAATGGCTGCTCTGCCCGGCTTCACCGGCGTGCATCCCCTGGCTCCCAAGCATACTGTGGCCGGCTGCCAGGAAGCTCTGGATGTGGCAGAAAAGTACTTTAATGAGATCTTCGGCATGGATTGCTGCACCTTCCAGCCCGCTGCCGGCGCTCATGGCGAGTTCACCGGTGTTATGCTGATCAAGCAGTACCATGAGTCCCGTGGTGACCTCAAGCGTACCAAGATCATCGTTCCTGACTCTGCTCACGGCACCAACCCCGCTACCGCCGCTATGTGTGGCTTCACCATCGTCAACATTCCTTCCGCTCCCAACGGCTGTGTCGATCTGGAAGCACTGAAGGCTGTTCTGGGCGAGGACACTGCCGGTCTGATGCTGACCAACCCCAACACCGTGGGTATTTTCGATGAGAACATTCTGGAAATCACCCGTTTGGTGCACGAGGCCGGTGGCCAGTGCTACTACGACGGCGCAAACCTGAATGCCGTTATGGGCGTTGTCCGTCCCGGTGACATGGGCTTCGACTGCATCCACTCCAACCTGCACAAGACCTTCGCTACTCCTCACGGTGGCGGCGGCCCTGGCGCCGGTGCTGTTGGCTGCAAGGCTCATCTGGCTCAGTTCATGCCCAAGTCCAAGATGATGGACGGCGGCGATTCCATCCAGGTTAAGGCTTTTGCCGGTAACTTCCTGGTTGTCATCAAGGCTCTGGCCTATGTTATGACTCTGGGCAAGCTGGGTATCCCCGAGGCTGCAAAGAACGCTGTTCTGAACGCCAACTACCTGCAGGAAAAGATCAAGGGCACCTTCACTCCCGCCTTCGATCGTATCTGCATGCACGAGTTTGTTCTGGATCTCTCCAAGTACATGAAGGAGACCGGCGTTTCCGCTATGGACGTTGCCAAGTCTTTGATCGACAATGGCATGCATCCGCCCACGATGTACTTCCCCCTGATCGTACACGAAGCTCTGATGCTGGAGCCCACCGAAACCGAGAGCCGCGAGACTCTGGATTGGGCTGCCGAGATCTTCCGGAGCCTCTATGAGCTGGGCTTCAAGGATCCCGAGTACATGCATGGCGCTCCCCATCATCAGCCCATCACCCGTCCTGATGACGTGCGTGCTACCAGAACTCCCGTCGTTCGCTATCAGGCATGATTCGTAGGATCAAGCTTTACGAAAGTAACAGTTTTGATCCCTATCTGAATTTAGCCATCGAGCAGTACTTGATGGAAACTGTGGAAGAGAATGCTTGCATCCTCTTCCTTTGGCAGAATCAGAATACTGTGGTTATCGGCAAAAATCAGAACCCATGGAAAGAATGCAGAACCACCCTTCTGCAGCAGGAGGGTGGTGTTTTAGCCCGCAGACTGTCCGGTGGCGGTGCTGTATTCCATGATTTGGGCAATCTGAACTTTACTTTCCTCATGCCCCAGAACGAGTATGACCTGGATCGACAGTTTGCTGTGATTGGCCAGGCCATGTCCCTTTTGGGGCTAAACGCGGAACGTTCCGGCAGAAACGATATGCTGGTGGAAGGTCGGAAATTTTCTGGAAACGCCTTCTACAAGAACGGCAAACAGGCGTATCATCATGGTACCCTGCTGGTGGATGTGGATATGGAGAAGCTGAGCCGCTATCTGAACCCATCCAAGGCGAAGCTCAAGGCCAAGGGTGTGGATTCCGTTCGCAGCCGGGTGGTGAATTTGAAGGAATTGAATCCCCAAATTACCATAGATGGTTTGAAGCGGGCTATGGCAGACGCTTTTCAAAAAACTTATGGTCATGTGGCCGCAAAGCTGGATGACTCCATGCTGGACATGGATGCCATTGAGGCGCTGCGGCAGCGAAATGCCGGCTGGGAATGGAATTATGGCCCGAAAATGCCCTTTACCGTGGAATTTGAGGATCGATTCTCCTGGGGCGGTTTGCAGATTCAGCTGTCCGTGGAAAGTGGCGTGATTCGTCAGGCAAAGGTCTACTCCGATGCCATGGATTGGGCGCTGGCGCCCACACTGGAAGCTGCGCTGACGGATTGCCGCTTTGATGTGAATGAAATGGCAGAAAGAATCCGCCGGGCGGATACCGATGTGGCGTCGGATATTATTTCTATGCTCGAATAAAAAAGAGAAGGTCGATGACCTTCTCTTTTTTGCGTGTTATTCACATAAATTGTTGTTTACACTACGATGGTGCCGTAGGGCGGGAGCAAGCCCTGCCCTACAATATCGCCATAGGGTGTATGTGTAAACAACCATTTATCTTTTCAATTTAGCAGCCAGGCGATGGCCTGCAGCGCGGCCAAATGCAGGGGATAGAAGAGGTAAAACGCATATTTGTAATTGCTTTTTCCTCGCTTGCCGGAATACAGCGCCAACAGCGGCAGAGTCAGCAGAGAATAATACTGCACCCCGCCGGACTCCAGAACCAGTAGCAACAAGCCGATAGCGAAGCCGATGATACACAACCAATGGTGGACACGGCCTGGTTTCTGCCCCCGGGGCGGATAACTGAGCGCGGAAAAAACCGGTGCCATAACGCCCCAGAAACCGTAATCCATTACAATGTGCCGATTGAGAATAAACACAAGTGCCACCGCCGCGGCAAATGGCAGTAAAAATACATGATTCTGCCGGGCTTTCCATTCCTGCAACAGGTAAATCATGGGAATGGCACAGGAGAAGGTGAGCAAAATATTCAGATATGTATCGTGGGCGAAGACATAGTACACTGTCTGGCATATGGCGCCCAGCAGGAATATGCTGAGAAAATAGCGCAGGCGGTTTTTGGTGTAATGGCAGCCTTCCGCAATAAAAAAGGCGAAAATCGGGAAGGCCAGTCTGCCGATGACGCGGAAAATGGGATACTGGGGGAAGAACATCAATCCCATGTGGTCAATCAGCATGGCGATGGCGGCAATCAGTTTCAGCAGATTGCCGGTAAGCGGACGAAGGGAGATGTCATGGGACAAAAAATCACACCTTTCTGCTGTAATTTGCGATTATTCTTCATTATAGGAAAAGATATTTACCTTGTCAAGCGAGCGGGAATGTGCTATGATAAAGAAAAACCGAAAAGGAGAATGTTTATGAACACTGTCAAGCTGGCCGGCCTGGAGCCTGCCAATGTACTCGGCTATTTTGAAGAGATCTGTTCTATGCCTCACGGCAGCGGCAACACCAAGATCATCAGCGATTACCTGGTGAAGTTTGCCCAGGAGCAGGGCCTTCGGTATATCCAGGATGAGCTGAACGATGTGATTATCTTTGTGCCCGGCACTTGCGGCATGGAGGACCACGCCCCTGTGATCATCCAGGGCCACATGGATATGGTTTGCGAAAAGGATGCTGATTGCCCCATTGATATGGATACCGAGGGTTTGGATATTGCCCATGACGGCAATTACATCTATGCCAAAGGCACCACGTTGGGCGGCGATGACGGTATTGCAGTGGCCTTTGCCATGGCATTGGCCGCAGACAAGAACATTCCCCATCCGCCCCTGGAGCTGGTCATCACCGTGGACGAGGAAACTGGTATGTTCGGCGCTGCAGGCATCGATCTGTCCATGCTGAAAGGTCGTATGCTGCTGAACATCGACTCCGAGGACGAGGGTATCTTCACCGTTTCCTGCGCTGGCGGCGCCCGGTCTACCATTCATCTGCCTCTGCACCGCAAGGCGGTCTATGGCCCCGCCATTCGGTTGGTAGTCGATGGCCTGCAGGGTGGCCACTCCGGTGTGGAAATTCACAAAAATCGGGCCAACGCCAGCAAGGTCATGGGCGAATTTATGCGCCGCATCCAGGAAAAAATGCCCCTGAGCCTGGTGTCCTTTGCCGGCGGCTCCAAGGACAATGCCATTCCCCGTTCCTGTGAGGTCAACGCGGTTGCGTTGGGCATGGAACTGGAGTCCATCAATGTCATCGCTGCCGAACTGCAGGCGGAGATTCGCGCCAATTACGCTGAGCCCGAGGCTGTGATCGAGGCCTTTAATTCCGATGCTCTGGGCGGCAACGGCCTGTCCGCTGAGGATACCGCCAAGGTTACCGCCCTCATTTGCGAGGTTCCCAACGCCATTCAGGCTTGGAGCGACAAGATCCCCGGCCTGGTGCAGACCAGCCTGAATCTGGGCGTTGCCAAGATGGATCAAGAGTTGAGCCTGACCTTCTCTGTCCGCAGCTCCGTCAACCAGGAAAAGCAGGATCTGCTTGCCAAGCTCCGCGCCATCGCCGAAAATTACGGCGGCAGCTACAGCCAGATGGGCGAGTACCCGGCTTGGGAGTACAAAGAAGATTCCGTCCTGCGGGATACCATGGTGGATGTTTACACCAGAATGTACGGCAAAACCCCCGAGGTGGTGGCTATCCACGCCGGTCTGGAGTGTGGTCTGCTGGGCGAAAAGCTGCCCGGTCTGGACGCGGTTTCCATCGGCCCTGAGATGCACGATATCCACACCAGCCGTGAAAAGCTGGGCATCGCCTCCACTAAACGCACCTGGGAATTTGTGCTGGAAGTGCTGAAGAGTCTGTAAATGATCAAAATAGAAGGCGTGCCCACCGGGGCACGCCTTTTTCTTATTGGATGGTGATTTTGATATCTCCCGTATCGGTGGTGATTGTGCATTTTCCACCGGTGGTGCTTTGGGGAACCCTGATTCTTCCCGTGTCGGAATCGGTGATGAATATTTTGCCGCTGAGCAGGCTGCCGGTGACATTGCCGGTATCGGTTTCTACATTGATTTCATAGGCATCGCAGCGGTCAAAGGTGATATCGCCGGTGCTTCTGCGGATATCAAAGGTTTCGTCCGCGATGACGTTTTTCAGAGCAATATCGCCGGTAGATCCATTGGAAGTCAATTTTTTGCAGCGGATATTGGTGAGGCAGGCTTCTCCGGTGGACACCTTCAAAGAAATATCTTTGGTGCAATGCACATCGGTAACCCCGACCTGACCGGTTGTCACCGTCAAATCCATGGAGTCGGCGGATATGCCCTCCACCCGGATGTCACCGGTGCTGGTTGTGATTTTGACCGGGCCGGAAACATCGGCAAGAACTGTGACGTTGCCTGTGCTGAGGGTAATATCCATGCTTTCCAGCAGAAGATTTTCCTTGATTTCGATATCGCCGGTGTGGGATGCGATGACCAGCGATGTGCATTCTGTCTGGGGAATGTAGACGGTGATTTTCGGCTTTTTCAGGTTAAAACGCAGAAAATCATACCATTTTCGCCCATCCTGGGCCTCAATGACAAGGGTGCCGTCCCGCACCGAAACTGCGTGCTGCAGAGTGTCCTGTTCGTAACAAATCACCGAGGCAACGGGGCTGTCGGTAGGGGCAAGGGTGATGTCCGCTGTGTCGGCTTTGATGGATATGCTGTGGAATGATTCGCTGATTGGATACTCCCTGGTAACATAGGGATTGGAGGCCATTTGAAAACCATCTCCTTTCGTTATGAAAAACAGCGTGACTAAAATGATGCATCCAACCACGACCAGGGCGGTGGCAATCAGCAGCCAGATTTTCGTGGCTTTTTTCATTTTGCTTCCTCCTTTCGGGAAAAGAGCCTGCCAATGGCTCGGGCGGACAACTTTGTCAGGGAAACGGAGCCTGTGGTAGCGGCTTTGCACCCATAGAACAGGAAAACAGCAAGTCCGCCGAGAATCAGTCCTGCACCCAACAGGGCAAGACCGCCGTATACCTCGCCTTCCATCAGCATTCCTATGCAGGCAAAAACACTACAGGGCAGGCAGACGGAAAACGCGCCGAAAACGGACCACAATACACCGACCAAGGACCACAGCGTCACATACAGGGAAAAAATCACGGCAGCTGCTGCCAGAAGCAAGGAAGCCCAAACAGGGGAGCCCAGCACCAGCAGTACCGTTTTCCATGCTGCCCGTTTTTCTTTGGGAGCAGGTGGATTTTCACTGCTGTGGGGAGGAAGCTGGGCGGTGATTTGTCTGGCGATTTCATCCACAGAGCCGATGGCGGCTACTGCTTCTTCCTCGCACATGCCTTCTTCCATGCGGTCTTCAATCATTTCTATGTAAAAATTGACCCGTTCCTCCACCTCGTCCGGAGGGAGGAGGGATAGCTTTTTGTGAAGCTCCAATAAAAACCTATGCTTGGTCATCTTTGATCTCCTCCTTGGTAACAAAACGATAGATCGCGATAATTTCCTTCCAATCTTCTTTAAATTCGGCAATGCGCCGGTGACCTTCGTTGGTAATGTGATAATATTTTCGCAGTCTGCCACCGTGCTCCGCGGTGCGTACCGTCAGCATATTGGCAGCTTCCAGCCGCTTCAAAATGGTATATAAGGTAGACTCGGACAGCGTAATGTACGGCTTCATATCCTTGATGATTTTATACCCATAAGAATCTTCATCCTTAATGGCAGCCAATACACAAACATCCAGCAAACCTCGCTTAAGCTGTATATCCATATAATACCTCCCTTTATGCAATACATCATAACACGAAGTATTGAGAATGTCAACACCATCCAAGAAAAAATGCATGATTGTCCGCCCTGCGGCATAGTTTGAATAACAGGGGGGATGTCCATGGGGCGGAAAATGCCGATTTTTTACAATGCGCTGTTGCTGACCGGTGTGAATTTGTTGCTGCGGTTCGTAGGGACATCCTTTCAGGTGTTTATTTCCGGTCGCATCGGCGCGGCAGGTGTGGGGCTGCTGCAGCTGGTGCTGAGTGTGGGTTCCATGACTCTCACCGCCGGCATGGCCGGGATTCGCACAGCCACCATGTATTTGACCGCTGAGGAACTGGGCAAGGGGAGAGGGCAGAATGTGACCTGGGTTCTGTCGGCTTGCTTTTTGTACAGCCTGTTGTTCAGCGGCAGCGCAGGAACTCTTGTATATGGCTTCGCGCCCTGGATCGCGGAAAACTGGATCGGCGATGGGCAGACAGTAAACGCCATCCGTCTGATGGCGGCGTTTTTGCCGGTGAGTTGTTTCGTGGGCGTGATGGTGGGTTATTTTACGGCGGCAAACCGGATCGCCACTTTGGCGGCGGTGGAGGTGGCGGAACAGCTTTGTTCCATGGCGGTTACAGCCTCCCTGCTACTATGCTGGGCAGGAGAACATGTGGGGAAAGCCTGTCAGGCTGTGGTGCTTGGCAGCTGCGCAGGCAGTGTTCTGACCCTTGCCTGTCTTACTGTTTTGCGATTGTGGGAACACCCGGAAACGGGGAAGCCTGTTGCCGTTGGCCGTCGGCTGGCAGAAACAGCATTGCCGCTGGCGGTGGCGGATGATCTGAAGGTGGGCATCAATACGGTGGAAAATTTGATGGTGCCCAAACGACTGGCGTTATTTACATCCTCCGCCCTTGCTCAGTTTGGTATGGTCAGCGGCATGGTGTTCCCAGTGGTCATGTTCCCGGCGGCCATTTTGTTTGGGTTGGCGGATTTGCTGATCCCGGAAATGGCGCGATGTGACGCCTCAGAAAATCGGTTGCGGATCCGCTACCTAACCCGCAGAACCCTGCGGATCGCCTGCGTATATGGCGTATTCTGCGGCGGCGTGATTTGCCTGAGTGCGGACGCGCTGTGCCTCCGGCTCTATGGAAGCGAAGAAGCGGCTGCATATTTGCGCGCTTATGCGTTTCTGATTCCCATGCTGTACTGCGATTTGGTGATTGATGCCATGAACAAAGGCCTGGGACAGCAGAAAATCTGTGTACGATACAATATCCTTACTGCCATCCTGGATGTGGTGGGATTGTATTTTCTCTTGCCGGTCATGGGAATGCGGGGCTATTTCATCAGTTTCCTTGTCAGCCATGCGGTAAATGCTGCCCTAAGTTTGCGTCTGCTGCTGCGAACGGCGCATATACGCCTGGGGTCGTTGACACCGATGCTGGCCCTGGCGGCCATGACAGCAGCCTTGGGCTTGGCTGCGCCTCTGTCCGATCCGGCGATCCGATGCGGAATTTTCAGTGTGGTTTTGTTGACCATGCTGATTCTGCTTGGTATCCTGCGCCCGGAGGATGGCCGGTGGCTTCTGCAACTGGTGGGCCTGAAGAAAACAGTAGAAAAAAATCCGATTTTTTGCAAAAAAGTGTTTGACAAATGAGATAAAACTATGTATAATACATGGGCATGACTGTGGAGAAGGGGGATACTATGCTGTTAGGACTGTCCAAAATTATTGACTGTCCCGGTGCAAGCGTTCCTTTTTCTGCCAGCATCGATCTAAGTGATCTTCGCTACGGTAACTGCTACCCGGTGACGGAACCGGTCAGCGCCGAAGGCGTTGTCCGCAATACTGCCGGTGTGCTGGTGATGACCGGCACGGTAAAAACCTGCATCCATGGAGTCTGTGACCGCTGTGCCACGGAATTCTCCCGCCAGATGGACATTCCCATCGACGTGGTGCTGGTAACGGAGCTGGCCGACGAAGAAAACGAAGATGAATGGGTATTCCCTCTGGAGGGAGACAGCGCCGATTTGGAGGACATTGTCCGCACAGTTTTTGTGCTAAACATGGATTCCAAACTGCTGTGCAAGGAAGATTGTAAGGGACTCTGCTGCCGCTGCGGCAAGAATCTCAACCTGGAGCCTTGCAGTTGCCAGAAGGAGCTGGACCCCAGATTTGCTGCTTTGAAGCAGCTTCTTGAGAAATAAAAATCTAAAATGAATGCTGTAAAAAGCAGTTTGACCAAGGAGGTGTCACCATGGCTGTCCCTAAGTGTAAAGTGTCCAAGGCCCGTCGCGATAAGCGTCGTGGCGGCAACTGGAAGCTGTCTGCTCCCAGCGTAACCGTCTGCTCCA
>JAZOBI010000021.1:0-10136 GCA_045595885.1 Faecousia sp.
GTACGGCTATTTCAACGAATTTACCAAACGGTATTCCGAAACGGAATTCCTCCGGGCCATTTACGAGGGCAACTACTACCGGGATCCCCATATCGTCATCCTGGACGAAATGAACATTGCCCGTGTGGAGTATTACTTCGCGGAAATGCTGTCCATTCTGGAAATGCCCCGGCAGGAAGAATGGAAAGTGGATATTGTCACCGCCGTGTGGGACAATGACCCCTGCCTGATTGATGGCGGTACGGTGCAGATCCCCAATAACGTCTGGTTCGTTGGCACCATCAATAACGACGACTCTACCTTTGCTGTGGCGGATAAGGTCTACGACCGTGCCATCCCCATCGACCTGGACAGCCGGGCCGATGCCTTTGAGTGTGAGATGACACCGCCTGTCTATGTGTCCACCGACCATCTGAACCGGCTGTTCGAGCAGGCCAAGCAGGATTACCCCCTGTCTGAGGCCAACTGGGCCAAGCTGGAGGAACTGAATGCTTACCTCATCAAGAATTTCCGCCTGGCCTTCGGTAACCGTATCAATAAGCAGATCAAGGATTACATTCCCTGCTTTGTGGCCTGTGGCGGCACGGAAATCCAGGCTATCGACTTTATCGTGGCCAAGAAGGTTCTGCGTAAGTTTGAATCTTTGAGTCTGGGCTTTATGAAAGATGAGCTGACCAAGTTCAGCGGCTATCTGGATAAGCTCTTCGGCAAAAATACCATGAGTATTTGCAAATCCTACATCGAGTATCTGAAGAAAAACAACTAATCCGTAAAGAAAGGGGCAGGGTATGGCGCAGCAAAAAAGCGGCGGTCAGAAGAAGACATCGCTGATCGATCCTATTTACCAAAAATTTACCAAAAGCGTGATCCGTGCCCTGGGCAGTACGGATTTCTACGAGTTCTTTATGGAGGCAATCGCCGTTGCGGACAACCAGTTCCAGTTTTCCAACCGAAAAGCCATCAAAACCGTAGATCTGGATTGGGTGGATGCCATAGAAGACTCCCTGTCTGCCTTTGAAGCCATTGTTTCCAACCCCAGAAACGTAATCCATGAAGAAGAGCTGATCGTCAATGTGGCCAATGCAAAAAAGGCCGGCTCCGATGTGGTGCGTCATCTGGCGCAGCACGCCAGCCTGGTGGAGGATTTTGACGAGGGCAGGGGAAATGTACGCCCCAGCCGACTGATGCAGAAGTACCGCGAGGACTCCGCCAATCTGTATGAGAACCGCCTGGTATTTACCACCATGGAGATGGCGTTCACCTTTGTGAAAATCCGCCATGATGCCCTGTTTGCCGCCATGAGCGACGAATACGGCGCCAAATTGCGAATGGATTCCACTATGCAAAGCGCCACAGAGCAAATGCATATGGAAATGTATATGCACATTAAGGAAATTGACGGCGCGCTGGAAACCGACGAGAAAAACCGGGATGTTTTTGACCGGATTTCCCGTATGTACCGGGTGCTGAGTGTGCATATGAACAGCCCCTATGCGCAGATGATGAGCAAACTGAACCGGGTCAAGGGAACGATCACCAAGACCAATGTGCTGAAAAAGAACCCCAGTTACCACAAAATTCTGCAGTTATACGAATTTTTGCGTGGCTATGATCAGATCGGTTACACCATCCGCATTGTGGAGCAAAATCCCCAGATCAATGAAGTGTTCCAGCGGGATATTTACCACAATATTCTGTTTAATTACCTGATCCTCAAGGGCTATCTGGAGGATGAGGCAGACCGGCAGGTGCCTGCGCCTGCCAAGGGCAAAAAGCGGAGCCTGAAGCCCAAATTCATCAAGGAGATCATCGAGGAACTGACGGAGGATTACGACCTGCCCGATGTGGAGATCCGCAAGGTCCTCATTGAAGAACTGACCAAAGAGCAGCTGATGCACGAGGAGGCGGAGGAACGCCGCCGTCTGGTGGAAGAGCAGGCTCAGCGAAAGAAAGAGGAGCAGGAGCGCATTCGCCAGGCAGAAGCGGCGGAAAAGGAGCGCATCCGCAGAGAAAAGGAAGCGGAAAAAGAACGGCTGCGGCTGGAAAAGGAAGCCGAGGAGGCTCGATTGAAGCAGCAGCGCATGGAACAGGAGGCGGAGGACCGCCGCAGATGCAAGCTGTTCCAGGCGGAACTGGAGCGATTCCAGGAAGCATTGCCGCGGCAGCTGGAAGCCAGAGAAAAGGCTGCCGAAAAGAAGGCTGCGGAGCTGGCCGCCTTCGAGGCGGAACTCAGACGCCAGGAAGAAGAGGAACTCCGCCGCCAGCAGGAGGCCGAACTGGCAAAGCAGCGTGAGGCGGAAACCCAGGAACGGCTGAAGCGGGAGGCTGAGGAAAAGGCCGAACGGGAGCGTCTGGAGAAAGAACGGGCCGAGCAGGAACGCATCGAGCGGCTCAAGGCGGAGCTGCTTATCAAGAAGGAAGAGGAAGCGCGGCTTGCCCGTCAGAAGCAGGAAGAGGAAGCGCGTATCGCCCGCCAAAAGCAGGAAGAAGAGGCGCTTCGCAGACAGCAGCTGCTGGAGCAGCAGGCCCGGGAAGAAGAAGCCCGCCGGGCCCAGGATGCGATCGACACCGCCGCTACCCAGATCTATCTGGACGAGGTGACGGTCTTCCTGGCATCGCTGCAACAGCGCATGGCGATCCGCCAGACAGAAACAGAAAAAGCAAACGAAGAAAAACGACAGTGGGAGGAATCGCGCCAGCGTAAGCGGGCCGAACGCATCCCGTTGTTCCGCAAGAAATAAGGACCCATTTACACAGAAGGGAGGGGCGCAGCCTATGAAGAAAACCGTGTATTTGAAGCTGATGTCCATGACCCTTTTGCTGATTGTATCCATTGTTACGGTGGTTTCGGCATCCTATGCCTGGCTGACTCTGTCGGAAAGTCCCACGGCCAGCGGTATCCAGATCTCTCTGAGCGGCGGCAGTTTCATTTTGATTGCCCCGGATCTGGCCACTACGGTTGACGGCGTTACCTATCATTACCCGGGCGAATTTTCCGATACCCTCAATTTTGCCCAAAGCGACAGCTATGGTTACTTGCAGTCCCTGGGCGGATTGAATCCGGTGTCGACAGCCGACGGCATCCATTGGTTTTTACCTGCCTACTTCGATGAGGACGATGAGCGGGTGACGAGCGGCATGGTTTCTGCCGGCGATTTGCGCCCTGTACAGGAATTTCAGCTGGACGATACGCTGGCCTTTGCCAACCTGGATGCTGAGTCGGCATCCATATCCCGCGGACACTATGTCTGTTTGGATTTTTGGGTGGTTTCTCCCGGAAACGACTATAAACTGCGCATTTCCACCGGTGATAATGGCGGCACCTTTGTCATTGACCTGCTGGATCCGGTGAACAGCGGTGACACGCTGACAGGTCTTACGCTGGATGACACCGGCATTACCAGCACCTCTACCTCGGTTCGTGTGGGCTTTTTGACCTCCGAACAATTTGTGACAGATCTTTCCATGGCCTATTATCAGCAAACCGCCGGGTATGATGAAAGCTACACCTCATTGCGCGGTGTCTACGCCGAGCAGGGTTTTGCCGTGGAGGATCCGCAACAGTATTCGTTTTTGATTTATGAACCCAATGCCGATTCCCATCCGAGCGGTACAGCGGAAAACGGCGCCTATGTTACCACGTATCCTTTGGCTATGGTGGGCGGCGTGCCGACACCGACCAATATGCTCAGCCGCACCGCGGCGCAGCTGACCTCCTGGTGGGTGCAGGCCGGCGGCAGTGAGGAACTGCTGCTGGAGCAGGTGTTTCAGACCGCGCTGATTGGCAAACAGGATTATGAAGCCGCGGCAGAGCAGTTTTATACCGGCTATCTGCAGTATCGGTTTGATGATCTGATCCATTACGGCGCGTTTATCCGCCAATCCAGCGCGCTGATGGACTATGTTTCCCCGGAACGGATGCAGACTCTGGAAACTGCCGGCGCCACCGATGATGTATACATCGTGGAGCTGCAGCGAAATGTTCCCCAGCGCATCCGGATGTTTATCTGGCTGGAAGGACAGGATGCGGATTGGGATCCCTCCATCGCCGCCAACAGCTTTGCTGTGAGCATTGAGCTTGCCGGCGGCAGTAAGTGACTATATGGAAGAAATGAAGGAAGAAAGCAAGCTAATGCGGGGAATCAGCATTCTGGTTACGGTATTGCTGATTTTTGCGGTGTTGCTGTGTGTATATATTGTTTTTCAACTGCTGAGCAACGGCTATGCCAGCATCGGCGGTTACATGATGTTCCGCGTTGTCACCGGAAGTATGGAGCCGACCATGTCGGTGGGCACATTGCTGGTGACCAAATCGGTGGATATTTCCACCGTTACTCTGGATGATATCGTTTGTTTTCGCAGCTATGACTCCCGGATCTACGGAAGCGTGGTGACCCACAGAGTGGTGGATATTTTGCAGGACAACGGCGGTATTCTTTTGCAAACCAAGGGTGATGCCAATCTGGTGGCGGACGGTTACTTTGTCAGCGAGGAAAACCTGCTGGGAAAAGTGGTCTGGTTTACGGGAGAGAATAATGTGTTGACATCTATTTTTTCGTTTTTTACCAATAAAGTGGGCTTTCTCGGCTGTATCGTCATCCCCTGCCTGGTGGTGGCGGCCATGATTCTGCAGAACTGCGTAAAAAACATCCGAACCGAACTGCGGCAAGCCGAAGAGGAAGCCCGGGCGGTCAACAATACACCCCCAGATCCCGCTGCGTCCATGACGGACCAGGAATACGCGGAAATGATGGAACGTATCCGAACGGAGCTGACCAGAGAATTGCTGCAGCACCCCCCAAAAACCGAAGGAGAACAGGATGTTGGAATTCTTGAAGAAGAAAAAACCGACACAACTGAATAATGAAACTCCGACTCCGGCAAAACAGGAACTGTCCCGGATCCGCAAGCGGATCACAATGCAGGCAGGTCTTGCGGTGATGACGGTAATTTTGACTGTGGTGATTGTTTTCGGCATTACCGCGGCCTGGTATACCAATGTGGTCCACTCCGGCGGCTTGATTTTTGAAGTGGAGCAAATGGGCGTGAATGTGGATGCCACGGTTTCCTCCGACACCTTTACCGCCAAGCCCGGCGATGATGGCATCATCTGCCTGGAAGCGGCCAATGATGGCGGCGCGCCGGTGGATATCACGGTGTCCATCAATAAGGCAAACATGGACGAGGAAATGCAAAAACGCCTGTATTTCTATGTGGATGCCCAGCAGACGGCCAATGAGGAAACCACGCAGCGCAGCTACCTGACCGCTTCCGAGGGATACACCTATCGGGTACAGGGCGGTAACAGCCTGACTTTGACCGAGCAGTATCACAACGCTTCTCAGCTGAAATGGTGCTGGGTGTACGATGTTCTTGGGTATTATGTGCTGGGCCAGGCCGGGGATGCGGATGTTGAAGTCATGGAATATCTGCGCCCCATTGAATATGATTATGACTATGCCACCTTTGATGAAAACGGCTATTTGCTGACGGTGGACGGCGTTACGACCCTGGATGAATTCCTGTGGACTTTGTCCCTGGAAGACGGCTATCCCGGTTATATCAGTACCACGGATATGATGGGCCAGTACTATGAGGTGGCTGTGGATGAAAACGGGTACGGCGTGTATGCCTACCTTTGTACCTACTGGGAAGTGGAAGCCAACACCGATTATGATACGGCATTGGGAATTGCTGCCCTGGAGGGTGTTACGCAAACCTATTCCGCTTTGATGACGATCCATGCGGAGCAGGCTGTCATGGATACCATTACTGTCAGCTCCGAAGCCGCGCTGCTTCAGGCTTTGGAACAGGGGCAGGCAGATGCCATTCGCCTGGGCTCCGATGTGACCCTCAGCAGCGACTCGGTTTTGTATATTCCCGCAGAGTCGGAACTGCTTTTGGATCTGAATGGCCATACCCTGAGTACCAGCGCCAGCGACTACGCGGTGGAACTGGAAGAAAATTCCTCTCTCACCATTACCGATGGCAATCTGACGGGAAAAAGTGCCGGCAACGCATTTTACATGGTGGGCGCTGATTTGACATTGAACGATGTGAATATCAGCGGCTATGCCAAAGTGATCCAGGTAAAGGACTTTTTGGGTACAGGTCAGGATACCACCATTTCCATCACAGACTGTGATATTGAAACCACCGGCAACAGTATTCTGCTTTACGGTAACGGCTCTGCCTCCTCGCAGACTACGAAGCTGTTCATTGAAAACAGCACGCTGACCAGCGATTGTTATGTGATCTCCGGAAACGGCTCCGTTTATGGAGACGGAAGATGGGGCACGGAAATCGAAATCATCAACAGTACGCTGACACAGAACGCGGACAGATCCGTTTATGCCGCGATTTATCATCCGCAGGGCCAAAGCACCATGAATATTTACGGCAGCACCATCAGCGGTTACACGGGCATCGCCATCAAGGGCGGTACCGTTACCATTGTGGACTCCATGGTGATGGGCGTAGGTAAAGAAACCTGTGAACCGGTACTGATGACCAACGGTTTCTCGGATACGGCGGATGCCATTTATGTGGAAACCGGCTATGGCTACTCGATTTCCCTTACCCTTCAGGATAGCCACGCAGTCAGTGACTATGCACTGGGCTTGCGTGTCTTTGATGAGAATGCGCCCTGGGTGGAACTGAAACTGAAGGGCACCAATTACATTCAGGACAAGAGCCAAACCTAAACAACACCCGATCATTTCACCCCGCCAGTAAGGAGAACGGCCTATGAACCAACGGAAATTTCATATTTCCATCCCGCTTTTGCTGGCTATGACCGCGCTGCTGACGGTTGGTGCCCTTGTGGCGGCGGTGGGTGTCAGCTATGCCCGCTATCGAACGGGGCAGGAAGGATATTTCTGGTTCCAGCCCAATCAAACCGCTCAGGTCTATCTGGGTTATCTGGAAGAGGAAGAATTCGTTTGCTACCAAAACAGTTGGGAAACTGTGGAGGGTACCACACAGCTGTCTTTTGCCATCAGCAATGGTTATTTTGATTATGAATATGTGGAAAAGGATCAGCAGGCCAGATTGCGGATTGTGGCCAGCTTGGGTGCCTGGCAGGAGGAAAGCGGGAAAACCATCTATTTGACGGTGGATGATCAGACCTATACCGGCTCCGCTGTACGCATCGCAGAGGGCACCGCGCTGTATTCCAGTTTTGGAGACGGATGGATTTTCCGTTTCCTGGATGAATCCGGTAATGAGCCGGTTTGGGATTTGCCCGGCGGTGAGTTTAGCTGCATTCCCATGGTGCTGCATTTCCAAAAATCTGTGATCTCCAATACCGCTTTGCTGCAGCTGCAGGTGGTGGCGGAAGTAAACTAAAAAAGAAAGGGGGGCGCCCGATGACACGAAAAACGCAAATTGCATACGGGCTGCTCCTGACCGCGGCTGTTTTACTGCTGTCGCTGCTGTTGTTTCTGGGTTGGACATACGCCCGGTACGAAACCTCCGTGAATTGGATCACGGTGGTCAACGGCCCCGATGCTTCCGTTTTTCCCGAATACCAACAGCCCATTATTTCCCGGCCAAACAGCTATTTGGAATTCACGGTTCCGGATGGCGCGACGGATATCCAGTGGACTGTGGAAAGATTGGACGCGGAGCAAAACTATGAGGAATATACCCAGGAGGATTTGGATACCTATTCGTTTGGAAATGTTATCACGGTCAGAGTCGGTGACATTCTTCCACCGGTGGGCACCTATCGCCTGGTAATTACTTGGAAAATTGAGGAAATAGTAGAACCCACGGAACCGGAGGAACCCACGGAACCGGAAGAAACCACGGAACCGGAAGAAACGACGGAACCGGAAGAACCCGCGGAGCCGGAAGAAACTGTGGGACTGACGGCGCTTGCGGAAACGGAAGTGACTGACGGAACAGAAGAAACCGAAAAAACGGAGACAAAAATTGTGGAAGAATCCGTGACGGTCATCTTTTTCATCTTAGATCCGGAAGACTAAGACACTGGAGGTAACCAAATGGTTAAGGATACACAAAAAAGAATAGAAGCCTACAAGGCAATGCTGCCCGGCGTAAAGGAACGCATTGCGGCGGTTGCTTTGATGTTGGTTGTTTCCATTGTTATGATGGCATCCGCGTCCTACGCCTGGGTGACAATTTCCAGAGCGCCGGAATTGAAGGGCATGTCCACAACCATTGCCGGCAACGGCAACCTGGAGATCGCGCTGGTTTCGCCGGGAGGTACCCAGCCCGGCGATGCTACGGGCGAGGAAAACGGCCTGCTCAGCAGCAATATTACCTGGGGCAACCTGGTGAACCTGTCCGACAGCGGCTACGGCCTGGATCAGATTGCGCTGCGGCCTGCGCTGCTCAGCGGCTATAATCGCCAGTCAACGCCCCTGTACGGCGCCAGCTACGGCGAAGACGGTCGTGTTACCAGCACCTCTGAAAAGTATAGTTTTGCTACCTGGAAGGAAGCGGGAGACGGAAGCTGGTTCTTTGATGCCGGCAATCCCACCTTCGGCGTCCGCGCCATTGCCTCTGTGACCTATGAAAATATCACCGGCAACGCCACCGCCAATAAGATGATGCAGCGCGCGAGAGATGCTTATGGCACCGCCCGTGGTATGTATCTTAGTATTATTAAAAATGAAACGCTACTTTCCAGTGAAGGTGTCTATCCCCAGGTGTACAGTATGGATGCACTGACTCGACTGCTCCAGATTTATGTTCAGGCACAGGCAGACAAAGTGCTGGGCAGTGGTGGTAACGATGCAGATTACAGTGATGTAGTGACATACACCTATAGACTGGTGCTGGCTTTCCAAGATATAATTGAAAAGGAAGGCGAAGCTCTGCTGTATCTGGCCAACCTGCAGGCTTTCCTAAATGGTGCGGAATCCACGGAAACATTCCCTGATATCGATGCACTTTTTGCGGCATATGATGCAGGCACTTTAACGAGTATGGGTGTAGAATTGGATTCTATAGAGACCTTTTATGTTGACTGGAAAAACTTGGAGAAGGCTGAAAAAGGGCTGAGAGATTATGCGATTGCTTGTGATCCGGATACTGTCACAGATCCTGAACCTGTATATTGGTCACAAATAGGTGGACCTATTACATACTTGGTTAACATTAATACTACAACGATTGCCAAATCGCCTAGTGATACGGCAGTTCAGGTTAGCAAATTGAGCTCCGACAAGTCTACCACAATTGGCATATTAAGCAGTAACAGCAAATCCAAACCTGCACATGTTGTCATTAAGAGTGGTGTATTGGTTAATACAGAACAGCGATTGTCTGGCAGCTCGAATTATACATTGGCAGGTAATGATGTCACGGTTTCTATTGGACTAACAGTGAGTTTGTTGGGTTGGAATAATCATGCGGTGTATGCTGCAGTTGTAACGGAAGCAACCGACCCTTATCTTTCCAACCTTGACGAAGGCAGAACCGCCAATATGGAAGTCGGTGGCAACAAGGGCGACGCCGTTGCCAACGATACCTACGGCATGGCCATCGACCTGTGGGTCCGTACCAATGTTTCGGATGTGGTGCTGACCCTGGAAGGCAGCCTGAAAACCGAAATGCAGCGGGAATACGGTACGGATAAAAATGGCGCCACCGTGGCGCTGTACACCCTTTCTTACGAAGGCAAAAATGTAGACGCCTATCAGCTGGACGGATTCTGGTATGATGCAGATACCCATACGGAATTGGGCACTGTGGAAGAGATGGCTGAAGGCTACAACATTGCGGAAAAACAGGTGGAAGTTGTTGTGGGCTATGACGGTGTCAACCGTGTTTGGGAGGACTATCTGAGCCTGATCGAAGCCGGCCTGATGGCGGAAAACAACACCACCCAGGGCGCCGGCAGCTGCTATGTTTTCTATGCCGACCCCTCTGATCAGACAAGAATCCTGCATCTTTTGGAGGCGTTTACCGTTGTCTTTGTGGATCAGGATGGCAATACTTTGGGAACCGCCAAGCTGGACACCGATCATTATTACAGCATCAACGGTAAGACGACTGTGCCGCTGAAGATCATCTCCGGTAAGGCCTCTTATCTGGACGAGAACGGCGACTACCAGATGGGTATCACCGCGCTGAATCAAAATGAGGCCACCTGGATCACCGCCCTG
>JAZOBI010000022.1:0-5065 GCA_045595885.1 Faecousia sp.
ACGCAGAGCGCCGCCGGCGTTCTTGCCGATGTAGCCCAGGCCTTCGATCAGACCCAGGGAAACGGTGGACTTGCCTTCGCCGAAGGGGGTGGGGGTAACAGCGGTGACTTCGATGAACTTGCCGTCGGGCTTGTCCTTCAGACGGTTCATAACCTTGATGAAGTCGATCTTGGGGGTCTTGCCGTAGGGAATGATTTCCTCGGGCAGCAGACCCAGCTTCTCACGGAAGAAGTCAACAGAGGGAAGGCTCTTCTCTGCTTCCTCAGCGATCTGCCAGTCAGCAAACATGGTGGGATCCAGCTTTACCAGACCCTTCTCGTCTACGTACTTGCCGTTCTGATCAAAAACGATTGCCATAGTGGGTGTTCCTCCTTGTTTTTCAGTGCGTCTACGCACAATATTTGATGTGTTTATGTTATACCACTGCAATGTCCGCGCTCTCACGGATGAGATGCATGACCTTGCCGGTGAGTATACTTCTGATGAGCGCCTGTTCGAACTCGGCGTCGTAATAGGGCTGCAGCTGTTCCACGGTCATACTGTTCTGCCGGGCCACCATGGCCACGGCTTCGCCGATCTCTTCCTTGGAAGCTTCCAGGTTTTCCATGTCCACAATCAGCTCGATGGCGGCCTGCAGCTGTACGGAAACCTTGGCGTCGCCCCGCATATCGGAGCGCAGCTGTTCGGCGGTGGTGCCCATGAAGGAGCAGTACATATCCAAATTCAGACCCTGCTGCGCCAGCTGGGCGGACATATTCTGCATCTGCACTTCCACTTCTTCGTCGATCTGCTTGTCGGAGGGCTCAAATTCCAGGGTCTCGGCGGCCTGACGCAGCAGCCGGTCCTGCAGATCCATTTCGCCCCGCTGATCGGCATAGGCCTGCATACTTTCGCCCATTTTCTGCCGCATTTCATCCAAGGTGTCGCAGCCGCCCACTTCCCTGGCGAAGGTATCGTCCAGCTCGTAAGCAGACTTGACTCGGATCTGATGGATGGTGCAGATAAATTCGGCATCCTTGCCGGCCAGCTCTTCGGAGTGGTACTCCGTGGGGAAGGTGACCTTCACAGTGACCTGTTCGCCGGGAACCTTGTCCACCAGCTGCTCTTCAAAGCCGGGAATAAAGGTGCCGCTGCCCAGCACCAGGGTTTGATTTTCGGCGGTGCCGCCGGCGAATTGTTCGCCATTACAATAGCCCGCGTAGTCCAGCACCACTTCGTCGCCATGGGCGGTGGCGCGGTCATTGACCTCGGTGATCCGGGGGGTCTGCTGCTGCAGATGAAGCAACTGACGGTCGATTTCTTCAGCGGTAACAATGTGGCGGGAGTATTGGGCCTTCAGCCCTCTGTAAGTAAAGCTCATGCGTAACCTCGGTGGCAGAAAGCTGCCAACTTTTTATAGATTTTGGGAAATATCCGGTTTAGACACCTCCCCACCAATAAGCATAGCACAATTTTGGAGAAAAGGCAATCCTAGAATGAAAAAAACGCAAAAAAACCCGGTTTTTTTCTCAAAAGCCATGGAGATTATATTGTTTTCTCTTGCAAAAAGCAATATAGTTATGATATTATATTCATAGTTAATATCTATGGATAGGGGTGCGGGCATGAACTATAATTACCTTCGCTATTTTTCTGTTTTGGCCCAGGTGGAGCACTATACATTGGCTGCCGCCCGATTGGGCATCTCCCAACCCTCCCTCAGCAGCGCAATCCATCAGCTGGAGGCGGAATTGGGCGGTGTGCAGCTGTTTAAAAAGGTGGGGCGCAACATCCGGCTGACGGAGGAGGGTCGCTTCTTCCAGGAGAAGGTGGATTCTGCCCTGCGGGAGCTGAACGCGGCGTCCATGGCGCTGAAGGACAGCAAGGTGTCCGCGCCGGTGTTTATCCGGCTGGGCGTGGTGTCCGGTACCTTAGGCGGCACGGTTTCCCGGGAAATCGCGGAGTATATGGCCCAAAATGAGCGGGTCCGTTTCCGCATCATGGAAAGCTCCGCCGAGGAGCTGCTGGATATGGTGCGGCAGGAAAAACTGGATATGGCCATTGTGGATTCCACCAACCGGGACAGGAGTCTGCATTTTCGCAAGCTGTGCCGGCGGGAATTCTTCGTAGCCATGCCTGCTTCTCACCCGCTGGCCAAACAGGCGGAGATCCTGCCCCAGCAGCTGTCCGGGCAGAGCCAGGTGGTGTTCCACGATGCCACGGAGGTCAGTTTTGGCAAATGGGCCAGCGGTTTGGGGCCGGAAGAAAACGCCCTGTGCGTGGTCAATACGGCTCAAGCGGCTCTGGATCTGGTGGCTTCCGGCGTGGGCCTGTGCCTGCTCAGCGAGGATTGCGCTGTGCCCCGGCCCGGTGTCCGGTTTGTGCCGGTGAAAAATTGGCATCAGGCGCTGTATATGTGTATTTTGTACGATAAATGGCTGGAGCCCCCGGTGTGGGGCTTTGTGGAGCAGCTGGTGAAGGTGCTCAGAGATATGTATGATTAAGCGGCTGCCGCAGAGATAATCCGCAATTTATCGAAAAATGAACGGGAAGGGCGACACCGGATAAGGATGTTATCGCCTCAAAGACGGCCTTTCTCCCCAATACTGCAGAAAAAATCCATGGCAGGCGTCAGCCTTACCATGGATTTTTTGCCTTGTCTTGTGAAGATATTCCATTCTTTGAGGTGCTTCGCAGTTTTGAAAAGAAGATTTTTGTTCACAGCACCGCCGGAGGACGCCGGAATACTTTTGCCGTATTTCCAGGACGACGGTGGATGCCGTGGGCGAAAAGATTCATTCAAAACCGGTAACATCCTTATTCGGTGTCGCCCAACCCGGTGGGGTTCCCGTGTTTTTCCTTTACAGCACCTTGCCGCCGTTGACGGACAGCCGGAACCGGCAACCCAGCATCTCCGCGGCGCCGCGGCACATCATCATGCGGCCCAGGAAAATGTCGAAATACTCGTACATGGTGCAGATTTTTTCATCTACCTGCAGATTCAGCGAGATGACCTTTTCCTCCGGGTCCACCTTCAGGGAAGAGCCGGTGACCGCGTAGTTGACCCGGTCGTGGATGTCAAAGTTTTCCCGGTCGGCGGTGCGGACCCGGTTGCGGCGCACATCGGATTTATCCGCCAGGATCAGTGCCGCGGAGACGGGATCCTTGGCGCCGCCGGTGGACTCGTCGTGGTTGCCGATGGCGGACACGATCAAAGTTCTGTCCTCCAGAGAAATATGGTACTGTTTCAGAATGTCCCAGGCCAAAATGGCGCCGTATTCGCCGTGGCGGCTGCGGTTGACGGCGTTGCCGATATCGTGCATGAAGCCGGCGATGCGGGCCAGCTCCTGCATATGCTCATCGTAGCCCAGCCGCTGCAAAATGTTGGCGGCCCGGTCGGCCACCAGACCGGTGTGAGCCTGGGAATGGTCCGTAAAGCCCAGTACGCCCAGATCGTGGTTGCCCCGTTCCAGCAGAGCCAAAACCTCGGGATCCTGTCTGATTTTTTGATAGGTCATATAAAAATTCCTTTCATGAGGATGATAAATTGCAGGTTATCGTGGAGTTTGAAAATGTCATGTAGGGACCGTCGAGGACGCCGGTCCCTACAAATGCATCACCGCAGCGATAAACGAAAATTTGCATTTCTCTTATTATACACCGCTTCGGGGCGGTTTTCAACAAAAAAAGAAAGGGTCGCAAAGCGACCCTCATTTCATAAACTTATCAATGGCGGCGCACAGCTCGTCGATGGCGTTTTCATCGCCGGCTTCCACCGCGTCCACCATGCAGTGGCGCAAATGATCCTGCAAGATCACCTTGCCGGTGTTGTCCAGGGCAGAACGCACCGCCGCCAGCTGCACCAGCACCTCGGAGCAATCGCAGCCTTCTTCCACCATCCGTTTCACCTTTTCCAGGTGGCCGATGGCCCGGGCCAGCCGGTTGACCACTGCCTTTTGGTTTTCGTGGACATGGCCGTGGGAATGGGCGATGCCGTGGGCGTGCATATAGGCGTGATCGTGTTCGTGTTCATGGTTGTGGTCGTGATGATGGTCTGCCATTTCCGGCACCTCCTTGCCTTATTTTGCTCCATTATACTAAAATTCTACCCGCTTCGCAAGCCCCGCAGGGGGATATTTCCGGAAAAATAAATGTTTTGACAACGCAGCGGTTTCTATATATAATGTAAGAAAAAAGCAAAGGAGCGATTTTATGCATCTGCATCACGATCATATCGGCCATTCCCACGGCCATGAACACACCCATGAGCATACCCACGAGCATACCCATGACGGTGTTGCCCATACCCACGCCCACAGCCATGCTCACGAGCATGACCATATCCATCCCCATGAGCATGATCATCTCCATGGCGAGGGTCACCAGCATGACCATTGCCACGGTCACGAGCATTGTCACGAACACGACCATGATCATGCCTGCGACGGTCATTGCGGCGGCTGCGGCCACCACGAGCATACCCCCATGGAGGAGCTGACCGCCCTGATGAAGTATATGGCCAACCACAATGCTGCCCATGCCAATGAGCTGGCCCAACTGGCCAAGCAGCTGCAGCAGGCCGGACAGACCATGGCCTATGAGCAGGTGATGGCCGCGGTGTCCGACTATGAGAAGGGCAATCTGCGGCTGGCGGCTGTGCTGGCTTCTCTGGAGGTCAAGTAATATGTGCCTGTCTACGGTTTATAAAAATGTACAGACAGCCGACGCCGTAGCCATGCGGAATGTGATGGCCATCGAGTGCCGGGACGGCGAAGTGATCCTCACCGACCTGATGGAGCGTCAGCTCATCATCAAGGGCGTGCTGGAGCGGGCCAATCTGGTGGACGGCTTCGTGATCGTCCGGGAAACGGAATAAACCCAAAGAAAAGACCCGCCGCCGGCGGATCTTTTTTTGCCGGGGTTCCGGCGGTAAATTGCAGTTTATCGTGGAGTTTGAAAATGTCATGTAGGGACCGGCGTCCACGACGGTCCTACCGCGAAGCGGCATTTTTACAAATGTTCGCGTAGAATGCAGTAAAATTAGCCCATCGAGGACAAATTTTGCCGAAGGACCGTCGAGGACGCC
>JAZOBI010000023.1:0-11970 GCA_045595885.1 Faecousia sp.
CCGTCGTAAACGGAAGCGTTGGAAACGTCCATGCCGGTCAGTTCACAGATAATGGACTGATACTCGAAAATGGACTGCAGAATGCCCTGGCTCATTTCAGCCTGGTAGGGGGTGTAAGCGGTGAGGAACTCTTCCTTGGCGGGAACGTACTTTACGATAGAGGGAATGTAGTGGTCGTAAGCGCCGGCGCCACGCAGCACAACGGGGAACACATGGTTCTTGGCTGCCATAGCGGAAACAGCACGGCTCACTTCCATCTCGCTCATACCTTCCGGAATGTTCAGGTCGCCGTCTTCCAGGAGCATTTCCTGGGGAACATCCTTATACAGGTCCTTAAAGTCATTCAAGCCAATGGCTTTGAGCATTTCAAGCCGCTCTTCCCGGGTAGAAGGGATGTAGCTGGCCATCAATTAGCCCTCCTCAGCGCAGAAAGCTTCGTAAGCGGTAGCGTCCATCAGTTCTTCGGTCTCGGTAATCTTCTCGACCTTGATGATCCAGGAGCCGTAGGGATCGGAGTTCAGGTTCTCGGGAGAATCGGCCAGTTCTTCGTTGACTTCAACGACAACGCCGGTCACGGGAGAATTGACATCGGAAACAGCCTTGACGGACTCAACGTCGCCAAAGGACTCGCCGGCGGTGACTTCGTCGCCGACTTCGGGCAGGTTGATGAACACAACGTCACCCAGAGCGTCCTGAGCAAAGTCGGAGATGCCGATGACAGCGATTTCGCCTTCCATTTTGATCCACTCGTGATCCTTGGTATACTTCAGTTCAGCGGGGAAATTCATAGTAATTACCTCCAATAAAATAATTTGTAAAATAATATCTATCCGTCTGCGACGGGTGGATTACGGGGTTAGATAATGGAGAATGGATAATAGAGAACAGATAAGGTTTTTCATTCGTGCCGCGGGCACACCTTTTCTATTATCTATTCACTTTTATCTCTTACTTATTCAGCACAGCCTTGCCGTAAGGGGGATCGTTCTGGATCATGTGCTTGGACACGACCACAGCCTTCAGCTTCTTGCCACGGACATCGACGAACACTTCGTCGCCCACCTGGGGATTGCCGCTGACATAAGCAAAGCCGATGGAACGCTTGCCGGTGGTTTCCAGCAGACGGGTAGCCTCGCCTTCGCCTTCGTAGTCGTAGTAAGGAACCATGGTGCCGGAGGTCACATAACCCACCTTCTCGTCGCCCTTGTAGATTTCCATATGGGCGCGGATAACGCCACGATCCACCAGCGCGATGGGAACGATCTTATCGGTCAGGTTAGCCTTCTGGTCTTCCAGCTTAGCCTTGGCCATGAACTCACCCTTCTCTTCCGCGAAGCTGACAGCGAAGCGGGACAGAGGAACGGAGAAGATCATGATTTCCTTGCCGTCGGGCAGTTCGCCCATTTCGTGACCGTACAGGGGCAGGCCGGCTTCCAGACGCAGGGTGTCACGGGCGCCCAGAGCGATGGGCTTGGCACCCAGCTCCAGCAGGCGGTTCCACAGCCACATAGCCTCGGCGCTCTCAATGAACAGCTCGTAGCCGATGGGCTCACCGGTGTAACCGGTACGGGACAGCCAAACCTTGCGGCCTTCCATCATGGCAAAGCCCAGATCATTCTTCTTGGGGCCAACGGGCACGGGGCCACCGATCAAAACGCTCAGGATCTTATCGGTCTCGGGACCCTGGACAGCGATGGAGGCGCACTTGTCGGTCATGTTGGTAACGGTGCAGTTGAACTTGGGCAGAATGGTGGCAAAGTGAGCCAGGTCCTTGTCGGTGTTGGAAGCGTTGACAACCAGCATATAGCGGTCTTCGTCATACATATAGACGTAAGCATCGTCCACAGCGCCACCGTTTTCGTTGGGAATCATGCAGTACTGAGCACGGCCGGGCTTAACAGCGGCCACATTACTGGACAGTACGTACTGCAGGAAAGCCAGACGGTCGGGGCCTTCGATCAGCAGACGACCCATATGGGACACATCGAAGATACCGCAGCCACTACGGGTGTTCAGATGCTCGGTAACGATACCAGCGGGGTACTGGATGGGCATTTCCCAGCCGCCAAAGTCGACCATGGTGCCACCAGCAGCCAGGTGTGCTTCGTACAGCTGTGTACGCTTGAGTTCGCTCATTGGTATATTCCTCCTAAATTAAGTTATTTATGTAATTAAATTCCGGCCTTTTCCAGAATAACAGGGACATTCTTTTCGGCACCGATTGCCATAATGTGGACACCGGGGCAAATATT
The DNA here is from genome assembly GCA_045595885.1 of Faecousia sp. Lineage (GTDB taxonomy): Bacteria > Bacillota > Clostridia > Oscillospirales > Oscillospiraceae > Faecousia. The sequence continues at coordinate 2,253 of JAZOBI010000023.1, forward strand.
CTGATCCTTGATCTGCGCAATCAGCTCGGCAGCCATTTCGATACCCAGCTTCATGGGCAGGCCCTTGACGCCCTTTTCCTTGCCTTCGTCCGCAGCGGCCTGCAGGCGGTCGATCATATCCTGGGGCACATCAATGCCGGGAACGTTCTGATTCATGAACTTGGCCATGCCGGCAGCCTTCAGGGGGATGATACCGGCCATGATGGGCACATTGATCTGCGCCTTATCCACAGCATCCATAAAGCGCTTCAGCTCTTCCAGGTCAAAAATACCCTGGGTCTGGATGTAGCGGGCGCCGGCATCAACCTTCTGGCGCAGCTTGTTGATCTGCAGGATCTGAGGCTCATACACGGGGGTAACGGCAGCGCCCTTGAAGAAGCTGGGAGTAGCGGACAGAGCGTTGCCGCCACAATCCAGACCGGTAGCTTCCATTTCGGACAGCATATTCAAAATACCCACAGAGTCCAGATCGTAAACAGGCTTGGCGTCCTTGCAATCACCCACAACGGGATGGTCGCCGGTCAGCGCCAGCATGGTATCGATACCAAAGGAGTAGGCCGACAGCATATCGCCCATAATCGCCATACGGTTGCGGTCACGGCCGGTGACCTGCACGATGGGATCCAGGCCGGCCAGCTTCAGCTGGATGCACAGACCCAGGCTGGATGCCTTCAGGCAAGCAGACTGCATATCGGTGACGTTGATGCCATGAACCTTACCCTTCAGCAGCTGAGCAACTTCCAGAGGCTCAGCAAAATCGCAGCCCTTAGGGGGTGCCATTTCCGCAGTAATGGCAAACTTGCGTTCCTGCAGTACATTCTTCAGCAAACTCATATCTTACTTCCCCCTCAGATTGATGTGCCTGGGATATGCCACATCGGCATAGCCCTTGTCTTTACGGGTGGCGAACAGCTTGTCTACCTGGTTCGTTGCCACCAAACGGTTGTAGATGGCGATCCATGCGCATTCGTTCTCGGGATTGACCTCGCACTTGCCGTTCTTCTGGCCGCCGCAGGGGCCGTTCACCAGGCTCTTGGCGCACTTGGTGATGGGGCAGATGCCACCGGTGGAACCCAAGACGCAATCGCCGCACATTTTGCAATATTCGTTGAACATACCAACGCGCTCCACCTGACCCAGGAACATCGTGTTGTTGGAGGGATAGATGGGGAGCATCAGGTTGTCGGCCACGGTCTGCACGCCGTCGCCGCAGGCCATGCCAACGATGGCTTCGGCACCGGAGTCCTTAATGACCTTGGTGTCCTTCTTGACCTGCAGCTTGTGGCAGCACTCATCGGGCAGGACGGTGGCAACCACTTCGAAGCCACGTTCTTCCAGCAGGGCTTTCATTTCCTGGACTTCCTTTTCGCCGCCGGTCTGGCAAGCAGCGGCACAGTTGGCGCAGCCAACGATGGCCACTTTCTTGACGCCTTCCAGCATAGCCAGCAGCTCGTCAACGGGCTTTTTCTGGGTAATAATCATATGTGAAATCTCCTTTTTTGCTTTTCTAAAAAGCGTAAAATTTCCCTTGTCTTCCACTTGTAAGAATAGCACAATAGTCGCTGTAATGTCAAGGGAAATTTCATTCTCTTTCTCCAAAAATAGACCCCCGTTCCTCCCCTGTCATCAAATTGCACAACAAGCTGGAAAAAAGAAAAAATCCGAGGGAATTCCTTCCCCCGGATATATTTCAAATTGTGGCGATTACAGCATGCACAGTGCCAGAGCCAGCACCAGCCAAGCCAGAGCAACCCACTTGGTAGCGGATGCCATGATCTTTTCCAGGCTGTTGGTCTTGCCCTGACCCATATAGGACTGGGTATTGCCGGAGATAGCGCCCAAACCGGCTTCCTTGCCGGACTGCAGCACGATGGCAACGATCAGAGCAACGCTGGCAATCACTTCCAAAATCGTCAGAATGATCTTAACAACTTCCATTTCTAAACCTCCCTCCGCCTTTGTGCGGCAGCCGCACATAGCGGCAGCGTTCTGCGTATGGGGTTCCAAACACAGAACCGCCAAAATAGCCTACGCATTATATCACAGGTAATTTTATTTTTCAAGCCCTTTTGGAACTTTTTTTCTATTATTTTGTCACCCAATTGCCGGTTGCCAGGCAATTGAGATAGCTTTCAATAAAGGGATCCAACGCGCCGTCCATCACACCGCCCACATTGCTGGTTTCGCAGCCGGTGCGGGTGTCCTTGACCAGGGTGTAGGGCATAAAGACATAGTTGCGGATCTGGCTGCCCCACTCGATCTTCTGCTGGACGCCCTTGATATCGGCAATATTGGCCAAATGCTCACGCTCACGAATCTCCACCAGCTTGGAGCGAAGCATCTTCAGACAGGTTTCCTTGTTCTGGAACTGGCTGCGCTCGGTCTGACAGGAAACCACAATGCCACTTTTATGGATCAAACGAACCGCAGAGGAGGTCTTATTAACCTTCTGACCGCCGGCGCCGGAGGAACGGTAGACCTGCATTTCGTAATCCTCGGGTCGGATTTCAAAATCTTCGGAATCATCTTCAATCTCCGGGATCACTTCAATGGCAGAGAAAGAGGTCTGCCGACGGGCGTTGGCATCGAAGGGAGAAACACGAACCAGGCGATGTACGCCGTTTTCGCCCTTGAGGAAGCCGTAGGCGTTCTCACCGGTGATCATGATGGAAGCGGACTTGATGCCAGCCTCGTCGCCTTCCTGATAGTCGAGAATCTGGTAGTTGAAGCCATGGCGTTCTGCCCAACGGGTGTACATACGGTAGAGCATCTGGCACCAGTCCTGGGCCTCGGTGCCGCCGGCGCCTGCCTGGAAGCTCATCAGCGCATTGTTGCCGTCATACTTGCCGGTGAGCAAAGTCTGCAGGCGGCAGGATTCCATATCCGCGGTCAGCTTGGCATAGCCATCCTTCAGCTCGTCCAGCATGGAATCATCATCCAGCTCCGCAGCCATCTCGCAGATGGTGACCAGGTCTTCCCAAAGGCTGCACATCTTCTGGTAGTTTTCGATTTTCAGCTCGGTCTGTTTGGCCTTCATAACGATCTTTTGGCTCTTTTCGGGGTCATCCCAAAAGCCGGGGGCTTCCTGCATTGCCTGCAGGCGCTCCTGTTCGTTTCTCAAGCCTTCCAGATTGATGGACAACGCCAAACCATCCAATGCGGCCTTGCAATCATTTAATTTCTGCTTATAGCTGTCAAATTCAATATTCATAGCCATACTTCTCCATTTTTATCAATTCGATTTATTATATACGAAAAAATGGCATCTGTAAAGAGGATTTGAAAATTTTCTCCGGCAGCGATTGACATGCCCGCATTTTTTGATTACAATATCGGGGTATACGCACCCGTAGCTCAGCTGGATAGAGCAGCCGCCTCCTAAGCGGCAGGTCGGAGGTTCGAATCCTCTCGGGTGTGCCACGAAAAAGTCACCTTTGTCTACCGGCAAAGGTGACTTTTTCAATGATATCCGTTTCTTGCATAACGGGTGATATATCTTCGATATGATATCCACCTTCGGTGGATGATATATGCCTTCGGCATATGAAGGAACGGATAGTATATCCTATTTGCAACGCAAATATATCATGCGGCACTGCCGTATATCATATCGCGTCAGCGATATCTCACTGAAAAACATGATTATCTTATGGTATTTACTTACTAATGCAATCCACTATGCACATTCCCCAAACGGATGGGTATTCGTATTTTTGAGCCGGGAGCAATCCAGGCTCATGCCTTTTTCCGGACTTGCATAAGAATTTTGCAACAGCATGGTGGCCGGCTTCGGTGAAGTGGACGCCATCAAAGGTCAGTTCGATATTCCAGAGGCGGGAATCGACAAAGGGAATGTTCAGCTTCTCTGCCAATATCTTGTACTCCTGCGCAAGCTGAATGGATTGCGTGACCAGCGCGTCTGTGGGAACCCAGGCGCCGCGCTGCATAGGCGGAGGCGCTACCAACAGGATCTGTTTACATTGCGGAAGCATCCAGGTCAAAAACGCCTCCATTCGGGCGGCGGTTTCCTTTGGGGATGCACCCTGAAGCAGATCATTGGTACCCAGCATCACCAGAAAAATGTCCACCGATGAATAATCGGCAGGCAAGCGGAGTCCACGGGAATCACCAGGAATCTCCCGGCCGTTTACGCCTGCGTTGATGACTTCCCAGCCGGTCTGTTTTGCCAGCAAATCAGGCCAGCGATTCTCGGCAGCATAACGGTCACCAAAGAATCCTCTGGGATCATAGCCGTAGGTATTGGAATCTCCGAAACATAAAATCCGCACCGCAATCACCTCCATAGCGTCCTTATGGATATTATAGCGAAAAATGGAAGAATGGCAAGTTTACATTACCCAGTGTACGTGATATAATATATAAAACGAAGGGAGAGCTTGGGACAATGAATCGAGATGCATTGATTTCCGCCTGGAAAGCGGAAGCGGAGATTGCCCACATTCATGGCTGGGATTTCTCCCACATTGATGGCCGCTATGCAGAGCAAGAGGATTTGCCCTGGGATTACCGGTCGGTGATCGGGCAGCATCTGCGCCCGGATATGCGGATTCTGGATATCGACACCGGCGGTGGTGAGTTCCTGCTGTCCCTGAAGCACCCATATGATAACACGGCAGCCACAGAGAATTATCCGCCCAATGTACGGCTTTGCAAGGAAAAACTGCTTCCTCTGGGCATCGACTTCCGGCCCGGTGACGGAAAAGAAAAACTGCCATTCGACAATGGCAGTTTCGATATGGTCATCAATCGGCACGGAGATTTCAATGAAGAGGAAATCTATCGCGTTCTGAAGCCCGGTGGGCTGTTCGTCACGCAACAGGTAGGCGCGGAAAATGACCGGGAGCTGGTAACGCTTCTCTGTGGCCAAACGGAGATGCCTTTCCCGGATCAGTACATAGAATTGACATCCCGGAAATTCCGTGAGGCTGGCTTTACCATTTTGCGTGGGGACGAATACTTTGGACCCATTCGGTTCTTTGATGTTGGCGCGCTGGTGTGGTTTGCCCGGATCATCCAGTGGGAGTTCCCGGACTTCTCCGTGGACACCCATATGGAAAACCTGCTGAATGCCCAGCGGATTCTGGAAGAAAACGGCTCCATCGGTGGCAGTATCCACCGCTTCCTGCTGGTGGCGCAGAAATAGGAGAAAAACAATGATTGAAACTGACAGACTGATCCTGCGGCCCTTCCGGGAGGAAGATGCGGCGGATGTATTTGAATATCTAGAAAAGCCAACGGTGAACTGCTTTGCCTGCATGAAGCTGAACTCTCCAGAGGAAGCCCAGGCGGCAGTTAAAGAAAAGATGGCACACGGCGAGTATTGCTTCGCCATCGCCCTGAAGGACACCGGCAAGGTAATAGGCGAGATCGAGGCTCATCCCGAAAGCTCCCAGCCGGATGCGGCGGAAAACTATGTGAAGGACACCTTCAGCCCCTGCTGGATGCTGAATCCGGCATATCAGGGCAAGGGCTATGCCTTTGAAGCGGCCCATGCATTCTTCGATTACCTGTTCCGGGAGAAGGGTGCCCGCCGGATCTATGCCTTCACCGAGGACTACAACCTGCCCAGCCAGCACCTTTGCAGGAAGCTGGGTATGCGGCAGGAGGGTCTGTTCCGGGAGTTCGTATCCTTTGTAAACGATGCCGACGGCAATCCCATCTACGAGAATACATACCAATATGCCATACTAAAAAAAGAGTGGGAGGAAACACAATGATCGAAGCAATCGCAAAGAGAAAGTCCATCCGCAGTTTTGCGGACAAGAAGGTAGAACCCGAAAAGGTGGAGCGCCTGCTCCGGGCCGCTATGCGCGCCCCCAGCGGCATCAACGGCCAGCCCTGGGAGTTCGTCGTGGTGGATGACCGGGAGGTGCTTACCGCTATGCAGAAGCTGAGCCCCGGTGGACGGGCTTTGCAGACCGCGCCTTTGGCCATCGTGGTGCTGGAAAAAGAGATTCCTTTCCGGATGGAAAAGGGCTTGACATGGCTGACCCCACAGGATTTGGGCGCTTGTACTGAAAATATCCTTTTGCAGGCCGTGAAAGATGGTCTGGGCGCAGGCTGGATGGGTGTCGGCCCCGGCACACCCGGACAGGCCGCCCTGGCAGAACTGCTGAGCTTGCCTGAGAATGTGAAACCCTATTCCATTGTGGGCATCGGCTATCCCGCCGATGACGCAGACCTGGAAGCTGTGGATCGTTTTGATCCGAGCCGGATTCACTATAACACCTACTAATATTGAAGATGGAATGACCAATGGCAAGCAATAAGGAATATGTGGATTTCATTTTGGATCGGTGCGACGGTCTTTCTTCCCGGGGGATGATGGGAGAATATGTGCTTTATTACGGCGGTAAGGTGGTAGGCGGTGTCTACGATAACCGACTGCTGGTAAAGCCCACTGAATCTGCGAAAAGGCTGATGCCGGGTGCCCCGATGGAGCTTCCCTACGAGGGTGCGAAGCAGATGCTGCTTGTGGAAAATATGGACGACAAAGTATTTTTACAAAGCCTGTTTGCCGCCATTGCGGAAGAACTGCCCGCACCGAAAAGGAGATAATGTTATGATAGCATTTGAAAAAGAAGCCAGGGAAAAATGGGGTCAAACCCAGGCCTACAAGGAATATGAAGAAAAGCATCACTCCAAGCAGGCGCAGGATGCCCTTGCCGCAGGAATGGATCTGATTATGGCGGAGTTTGCCCTGTGTATGAAAAAGGGCGAAGCAGCCGAGTCCAGCGAAGCGCAGCACCTTGTGAAAACGCTGCAGGATTACATTACTCAAAACTACTACCGCTGCACCGACGACATTCTGGCAGGTCTCGGCAAGATGTATGTTGCCGACGAGCGTTTTAAGAACAATATCGACAAGCACGCCGATGGCACCGCCGCATTTATCTGCGAAGCGATAGAAGTCTACCGCCGCAAATGAATTCAAATCGATGAAGAAACATATTCCAAACATCATCACGGGCAGCAGAGCTATATTGAGTTTGCCGCTTCTGTTCATCCCTCTGTCGTCGGTATGGTTTTATGTGCTCTATCTTTTTTGCGGACTTACCGATATGATCGACGGAACGATCGCCAGAAGGACAGGCGCGGTCAGCGAATTTGGCGCAAGGCTGGATACGGTTTCTGACTTCGTATTTCTGACTGTTTCTTTGGTCAAATTCCTCCCGGTAGTTTCGATCCCTCAATGGTTGTGGGTGTGGATCGCGGTTATTGGAGCGGTCAAAATCGGCAATCTGATATGGGGATTCGTTCGCGCCAAAACCCGCCCTTCCTTTCACACGGTTATGAACAAAATCACAGGATTTTTGTTATTTCTCCTGCCTCTGACCTTTCCTGTGATCGACCTGAATCACAGCAGTATCGTGGTGTGCACCGCAGCATCCGTTGCGGCAATTCAGGAAAGCTTCTATGTTGTAACAGGACATAAACAATGAAACAATACTTAACTGATATTCGCCAAATGCGTGGTTATCTGCTGCTTTGGTTTACCCAGTTGATTTCCGGTCTGGGCAGCGCCATGACTGCTTATGCCCTGGTGATCTGGTCTTACACCCAGGCAGGCTCTGCCCTGCGGACGGCGGCGCTGATGGTCTGTTCCTATGCCCCTTATGTGATCTGCAGCATTTTTGCCGGAGCCCTCAGCGACCGGTGGGATAAGAAGAAAACCATGCTGGCCTGCGATGCGCTGGCGGCAATGAGTACCCTCATCGTGCTGTTGCTTCTGAAAAACGATGCCCTGCAGATTTGGCATCTGTACATCGTCAATGCTGTTTCCGGCCTTATGAACACGGTGCAGCAGCCGGCTTCCGAGGTAGCCACCTCAGCTCTCTTGACACGGGAACACTACCAAAAGGTGGGTGGCCTGCGGTATCTGTCCAACTCCCTGAATTCTATTCTGACGCCCATTATTGCAACGGCGGTTATGAGTCTGTGGGGAATCGATGTGGTCATCGCCATTGACCTAATTAGCTTCGCTTTGGCATTTTTGGTTTTGCTGCTGTTTATCCCCATTCCCAAAACCGAGCCGAAAGAAACCAAAGAGAGCGTCCTGAAAAGCGCGGAAGAGGGTGTCCGCTGGCTGAAACACAACCCCGGCATCTTTCATCTGATGCTGTTTTTGGCCGGCATCAATCTGGTGGCAAGTATGTTCAACGCAACGCTGCCGGCAATGATCCTGTCCAGGGCATCGGAAACCGCATTGGGTACCGTCAATTCCGTCACCGGAATCGCCATGCTGGTGGGCAGCCTTCTGGCATCTTTCCTGCCTGCGCCCAAAAGCCGGGTGAAGGCCATCTGGTGCTGTCTGATGATCTCTATGTGTACGGAAAACTTCTTCCTTGCTTTTGGCAGGAATGTTTGGGTATGGAGCATTGGTGCGGTGCTGGGCTGGATTGTGATTCCCTGGATGAATGCCAATCTGGAGGCCGTGAACCGGCTGAATATTCCCATCGAGATCCAGGGCCGGGTCTTCGCCGCCCGGAATTCCTTCCAGTTTTTTACCATTCCCGTAGGTTACTTTCTGGGTGGTTTTTTGGTGGATCAGGTCTTTGAGCCCATCATGGCCACGCAGACAGACGGCTTACTTACGCGGCTCTTCGGCACCGGAAAAGGCAGCGGCGCGGCGTTTCTCTTCGCCATTCTCTGGCTCATGGGTATCGCTGTATGCATGATCTTCCGGGCCGATAAGCATATCTGGAAGTTGGAAAAAAAATGAAAAACCTCTTTTGTCAGGTAGACAAAAGAGGTTTTTTACATGTATTAGGGCGCATATTTTGATAGAATCCCCGTGTAGGGGGTTCACTTTTCTGATGTAGGGGGTTCACCTCCACCCAAAGGGGGTTCATTTTTGGAGCAAGGATGGCACACTCAATGTTTGAGCACAAATTCCTTGGTTCTAGGGTTGAAGCATAAATACAGCATGGGCGCAAGGGAAAGCAGGCTGCCCACCAAAAATACCAGATACAGCGGAAGCACATCGCCCAGCACGCCGTAAATCACCGCAGACAGCGCCGTGCCGCCAACAGATGCCGACTGGATAAAACCGAGAATCGCCCCTCTGTTTTCCTCCGGCAGTGCCAGCATCAAGGATGCATTAAAAATTGTGTTTCCAGCACAGTTTGCAAAAGAAGCAAGAAATGCCATAATACACAGTGGAACAAACTGTTTGGATATATAAACCAAAACAAAGAACAGTACGGAGCTGGTGAAACCAATAGCCATAACCCAGAAGCGAGCATTTGGTTTCAGCTTCACAACACCTAAGATCAGCACGCACACCAAAGAGGCCGCCGTCCAAACAGCCATCAAATACCCATACATATCTACCGTAAAGCCTTTTTCCATACAAAACGGCAGTACCAATGCAAGAGGGCCTGCTCCCAAGAGATTCAGAATCAACGCACAAGGAACAAACAGTTGCAGACACTTATCCGAAAAAATCATCCGTACAGCTTCTTTGGAATCCCGAAAGATGCTTTTTGCGGATACTTGCGCATCCTGCTGCACGGTTCTGGGAACATGGATAAACATCTCTGAGAATGCGGAATACAGATTACTCAGACCGTTGATGATCACAATAAGCGGGACTCCGAAGAAAGCGACCATCACACCGCTGAAAGCGGTACTCACCATGTTGATCAGGGCGTTGGAGCCTGAAAAGATAGATCGCCCCCGGGTCATGTCGTCGTGT
>JAZOBI010000024.1:0-21776 GCA_045595885.1 Faecousia sp.
TGGCTCCCGCGCCCCACGGCGAAAAAAATCCCCGGCTGAAACCGCCCCGGGGAACCGGGATACCAATCAGGTAATGCGCTTTGCGACCACGACCAGACGACCGTCGTCGATCTCCTTCCAGCAGGTGGACAGGGTGATCAGCTTGTCACCATACTCGGCAGTGGCGTCAATATTGTAGTACACATACACGTTGGGGGCGCCGCCCTTGATGGAGTAGATGAACTCATTGAAATCTTCTTCGGACTTGAAATCATTCCGGGAGTGATAGGTATATCCCACACCGGTGGTGCCGGAGGTCAGGAACACCGCGATAATTTCATAGGTATGGCGCTCGTAAAGTGTGTCAAAGTGGATATACTTGTGTTCCTCATAATAGCTCTGGAAACGGTAGTTGACCACCTGACCAAACATGGTGCCATCAGCCATGTTATGGCCGTAAATCACCACATTATCGCTTGGCTCAAACACATCGCAGGCTTCCCGGACGTAAATCCAGCCATGTCTGTCATCCTCACCCTCGAAATTCCGGTACAGGTAATAATTATGCCATTTCGACTCATTGGGTGTCTGCAGCACGGGATAATTGACACCGTTACCATTTTGATTGGGATTTTCGCTGTTGGGGATGTAGATCCAGCCTACCAAATGGTTGTTCAGCTCGTAAATAGCCTGCAGTTCCTCCAAAATCTGGGGTTCAGTAGGCTCCGTTTCCGTGGGATCAGTGGGCAGTGTGGTTTCGGAACTGCTGGAATCCTGGGTGCCGGTGGTGCCGGAAGTGGAGGGCGCTGTGGATGTGGTGGACTGGGTAGGACCGGTGGTCTTCAGATCGATCAGCCCCTGCTGAATATCCTTACTTTCATGGGATTCCACCAGATAGTGCACCACGACGGATCCGCTGACCAGAAATACAATGCCGAAAATGGCAATCAAAATCCAATACAAAGGTTTTTTCATAAAACATTCTCCTGCGAATAAATTCGAAACTCATTATACTAAACAATCCGAAAAAAGTAAAGACAAAATGTAAACAAACCGCTAAGAAGGTGAAAATTCTACTTGCTTTTTTCAGCGAAGTGTAGTATACTGACGAAGCGTCCTGCCGGTGTGATGGAATGGTAGACGTAGTGGACTCAAAATCCACCGCTGCGAGCCCGAGCGCCGCCTGAGGCGGAATAAGCGAGGGCGCAGCAAGTGCAGCGGTCGGCGAGGGGCGAAGGCGGACAGCGCCGAGGACATTCGCCGGGCACCGCAAACGATGGCGACATCACCCCGCCAAAGGCGGGCACAATATAAATCGCCAGCGGTGGCTGGTGGTTCTAAAAATGAATAGCACACCTGCCGGTGTGATGGAATGGTAGACGTAGTGGACTCAAAATCCACCGCTGGCGACAGCGTGCCGGTTCGAGTCCGGCCACCGGCACCAAAAAAGAAAGGGAGGCAAATGCCTCTCTTTCATTTTTTATGAGGAAAAGACCGGGATCGAACGGACTAAATGCAACAGTCCGGGGGACTGTTGCCGGCTGTCGTCTTCCCATTGTTCGATTTTGTTTCGGGTCAGACCCAGCTTCCGGCAGTAAAAAATCATCATCCGGATGAATTGCTGCAAGATGTTTTCCATAAGCCTTTCTCCTGCAGCGTAAAAAATCCTGCCTTTTTTGTATTCCCGGAGGATGACGCCGTAAAGAGGACAGGTGGCGCGGCTTTTCTTAGGATGTCGCGCCCTGTACCAGCGCCACCAGTGCCTGCGCCAGGATGGGTATGGCGCCCATGGCTTCTTCCAGAGTATTGCCGGCAGTTCCCACCTCCACGATCATGGCGCCCTGGGATAAATCGTGGTTGAACCGTTGCGCCCGGAGAATGGTAGGCCGGGTGATACCGGGGGCGAGCTGCTCCAGCAAAGCCTGCAATTTCAGTGCCGCAGCCAAATTTTCCTGCCAATCGGGATGATAATTGCCGCTGGCGTTGGTTCCTACCACCAGCATCAGTTGGGCAACCGTTTTGCCATCCACATCGCAGGCGGTGGCATACTGGCTGCCGTCGGCATTTTCCGCCGCGTCCCGGTGCAGGTCCAGCACCACCTGGATGGAAGGATATTGTGCCAGCAATTCCCGGACGGAATCCCGGGAATTGCCGTAAGACTCCGTGTAGGATGGATAGTCGTGAAGCTGCCGGTCATGGATTACGGAGATCCCCGCCGCTTCCAGAAGCTCCGCCAGAAAATCCCCCACAGCCAGCATATTGTATGCCTCGTTCAGTGTGCGGTAATCCGCGTTTTCCGTGTAATTCTGTCCCGGCTCACGGGTGTAGCTTTCACTGGCATGGGTATGGACAATCAGCACCGTGGGTTCCTCCGCCCGCAAATCCCAGGAAAGCGGCTTCAGCAGCAGATCTTCCAAGTCCGGACGGTAGGCGCAATCCACAGCATACTGCACCCGCACATATTCCAGATCCCCGGCTGAAAAATGCCAGGGCCGGATCTCCGGTTCTGTTGGAGGAGATGGGGGCTGTGTGGAAGGTTGAGGCGGCTGCGTTGCCGGATTGGATTGCACCGCGCCGGTGGTTTCCCGCAGAAGACTGCCCTCCAGGCTTTCCGGTTGGCGAACAGCCCGGACTCGAAAGTCCGCGAAACTGCTGATTACGCGGATCAATACCGCAAAAATAAGCAGCGCAGCACCGATTCTGGTGCTGCGTTTTTCTGTCAACATATGTACCTCTCCTTAATTCTGAGGTTTTTTCCATTTGGGTCGATCCTGCAATTTCAGCCGAAGATCGGCAAAAAACTGCTGCAGCAAGGCGGCACATTCCGCCTCCAACAGACCCTTTTCCACCCGGGGATGATGATTATAGGCCATATCGAACAAATTACATACCGAACCGCAGGAGCCGGCTTTGGCATCCGTTGCGCCAAATACCACCCGGGGAATCCGGGCGTTGATGATGGCGCCGGCACACATGGGGCAAGGTTCCAGCGTTACATACAGTGTACATTCCCACAGCCGCCAACCGCCCAAATTGCGGCAGGCATCATTGATGGCTTCCACTTCCGCGTGGCTCAGGGCGTTTTTCGCGGTTTCCCGGCGGTTTCGGCCACGGCCAACAATCTCGTTTCCCCGGACAATTACGCAGCCCACCGGCACTTCGCCATCCGCGGCAGCTTCTTTGGCCAGAGCAAGCGCTTCCAGCATAAAATCCCGATCTTCCATGGAATCACACTCCTTTTACGGATATGATAGTCCATCATGCCGCGGTTTGTCAAGGCTGTGTCAGCACAGCCGCCAGCAATACCGTCAGTTCCTCCCGGGAAAGACCGCCCCGGCGCCCGGGCTTTCCCTGAGTTTGAGCGGATCGGATGATGGCCTCCCGATCCGATTCCACCAGGGGCTTCCCCGTCAATAAGTAATCTGCCGATACGCCCAACGCGTCCGCCAGTTCCACCAGGCTTTTCAGCGACGGCTCCCGCCGCCCCTGTTCATACATACCCACAGCGCTGGTGCTGATGTGCAGCCGCCGAGCCAGCTCTGCCTGATTCCAGCCCAATCCTCTGCGCAGCAGGGCAATCCGTTCTCCCAGCATATCCATCCCCCCGTTTCCGCCACTATGGTAGCACAGCTTTTTCGCAAAATAGAGGGGATTTTGGAAACTACACGATTCGATGGATTCCACACAAGGTGTGTAGTATAGTGGCAACTGGAAAATGTTGGCAGCATAAAGGGAGAAACGGCACATTCCGACATTTTTCGATCAATGACGGAAGGAATGATTCATCGTGAATACCATTGGCTCCATTTTATTTCGGGATCCGCAGCAGGAAAAGCCCCGGCTTTGCCCCGGATGCGGCGGGTGCCTGTATGGGGAGGAATCCATCTGCGTCCGCTGCCGGAGGGATGCTCCGTGACTCTCAAGGAGATCAGCATTTGCTACCGGGAGGCGGCGGTGCCTCTGCGGGAACGGTTGCGGGAACTGCGGAAGATGCTGAAAACGGAAACGGATCCCGAGGCCATCTGGCGTATCAAGCGGCGGATTGCCGACCTGACACCTATGCTGACCCAGATGAACGAGCTGGCGGAATTGACCGCACACTACTATGACAGGGGGTACTATCGCAGTGAAAAATATACTGTATGAGGGTTATCTCGGGCCCCGTCTGCCCCGGGAAGTGCAGCTGAAGCGGGTAAAAATGGTAATCGAATCGGAGCTGAGCGAGCTGCAGCGCCACACGCTGCTGGCCTACTACATCCATCGCCAAACCATTCCCCAGATCGCCGCAGCCCGGGGCGTCCACAAAAGCACTGTCAGCCGCACATTAAAGCGTGCCGAAGCCAATCTGAGAAAATTCTTGAAATACTGAACCCAGGCGTGCCAAAAAGCACGCCTTTACTTTTCGAAAAAATCCGTGTATAATAAGGACATTATGATAAATCCGGGAGAAACACCATGGTAAATTACTTTCAGATGCACATGAGTAAGGCAGAAATTGATGCCTTTTCCAATCTGGGCCTGGCCCATATCGGCGATGGCGTATACGAGCTGCTTTGCCGCAGCTATCTGTGCGCCGGTGGCAAGCACACCGTGGCCAATCTGCACAAAGATACGGTGCAGCTGGTCAAAGCCCCTACCCAGGCCCGGTTGGTGGAAAAAATCCTGCCATGCCTGGATGAATGGGAGCTTTCCTATTATCGCCGGGGCAAGAATGCCCATGTCCACGCGGTACCCAAAGGAGCAACTCCGGCAGAATACAGCCGTGCTACCGGCCTGGAAGCTCTGTTTGGCGCGCTGTACCTGGCCGGCAAGACCGACCGGATCCATGAACTGTTTTGTATGATGATGGAAGTGTAAATTGTTGTTTAGCGCACCAACTGCATGTTCCTTTCTTGTGTCCGAACAAGAAAGAAACTGATTTCTGTAAACAATAATTTATCTTACCAAGGAGGAAACTATGGCTTTTGACGCCTTTTATTTATCTGCGGTTCTCGATGAAATTCGACAGTTGGGCGAATGCCGGGTGGACAAAATCCACCAACCCAGCCGGGACACCGTATTGTTCCATCTCAAGCACAAAGAGGGCCGCACCAAGCTGCTCTTTGTGGCAAATCCCACCGCTCCCCGGCTGCATCTGACGGATAGTACACCGGAAAATCCTGCGGAGCCGCCCATGTTCTGTATGCTGCTGCGCAAGCATATCGGCAGCGCCAAACTGGTAGAAATCTCCCAGCTGCCCATGGAGCGCTGCGCGATGTTTACCTTCGATTGCATCGATGAGATGGGTGACCGGGTTCAGAAAAAACTGGTGGCAGAACTGATGGGCCGCACTTGTAATATATATCTGCTGTCTCCCGACGGACGGATCATCGATTGCCTGCGGCGTATTGGCCTGGACGAAAGCGCCAAGCGTCCCGCCCTGCCAGGAATGTACTACCAGCCGCCGGAACCCGTTACCAAGGCAGACCCGCTGAAGGCTGATTATACGGCCATTTTGACGGAAGCCGGCGCTGATCTGCTTGCTGACCGGCTGATGGACAGCCTTGGCGGCCTGTCGCCCCTGGTTTGCCGGGAAGCGGCGCTGTTTGCCGCCGGGGATGTGGATGCCCGGGTGGAAGGAACGGATACGGCACAACCCGCCGAAAAACTGGACTTGTTTTTCCGGGAGCATTTGCTGCATCCGGCACCTTATTACTACACCCAGGCCGACGGTACCCCCAAGCAATTTGCCTTCTGCCCCATCCGCCAATACGGCGAATACAAAACCTGCGACGGATTTTCCAAGCTGCTGGATCTGTACTACAGCGTCCGGGATCGCAAGGACGCCATCCGCCAAAAGGGCCAGGCCATACGAAAGACGGTAAGCAATCTTTGTCAGCGATTAGACCGCAAGCTGGCCATTCAGGAAAAAGAGCTTTCCGCCACCTATGACCGGGAACGGCTGCGGCAGCTGGGAGACATCCTGATGGCCAATCTCCATGCCATCCAAAAAGGCCAAAGTAAAGCCCGGTGCGTGGATTTTTATGATGAGAACATGGCGGAAATTGACATTCCCATCTCCGTGGAGCTGTCTCCTCAGCAGAATGCCGCCAAATACTACAAGGATTACACCCGCATGAAAAACGCGGAGATCATGCTGACCAGACAAATTGCGGTGGGCGAAACAGAGCGCAGCTATCTGCAAAGTGTACTGGAGGAACTGAACCGAGCCGGCTCCGAAGCGGAGCTGGAGGAAATTCGCCGGGAACTGCAGGAAGGTGGCTATATCAAAGCCGATGCCGGCAAACGAAAAATGAAGCAAAGCAAGCTCTCTCCCATGCGGTTTGAGAGCACCGACGGCTACCCCATCTATGTGGGCCGCAACAATCACCAAAATGACGAGTTGACCTTCCGTATGGCCCGCAAGGACGATTTGTGGCTCCATGCCAGCAAGGTTCACGGCAGCCATGTGATCATTGCCTGCGCCGGCGCCACGCCGCCGGACAATACCATCACCCAGGCCGCCCAGCTGGCGGCATATTATGCCGAAACCGCCGGCGGACAAAATATTGCCGTGGACATGACCCCTGTCAAGCAGGTGAAGAAAATCTCCAACGGTAAGCCGGGTATGGTGATCTATCACAGTTACAAAACGGTCATCGCCAACCCCTACCCGGATATTGTGGTAGACGCGCTGAACGCCGAACCTGTGGATGCGTAGCGAATCCCCGGAGATTCTCTCCGGGGATTTGATTATGCGGTTTACCGCTCCAACTACAGCCTTGCCCTACGATCATGCCGAAAATGAACAGAGCGACAAACGAAAATCAGCATTTCTCCATAATTTTGCAAAAAATGAAAGTTCCTATTTACTTCCTGGGGGAAATGGTGTATGATGGATGGTAACAGAGTAGGAGACAGCGCGTTAAGTGCCACTGGGACGGGGAGTTGCCCGGAGGACGAAGGAAATTTCTGCGATGCTGTCACCGCACCCGCTGCGTCATATGGGATTTACCTCCTTTATGTAGCAACGATACTCGGTTGGGCGATTGGCGGGCTGTATTTTGCTGCCGGGTCCCTTCCGTGTTTCTGTGTGTACTCCCCGACTTTTGTCGGGGATTTCGCATACCGGAACCGTTGGGAAATCGCCACTACAAAAAGGAGGATATTCTTATGCCCAGAACAGAAAGAAGTACCGCGCTTTACCCGCATCCTTTTTCAAAAGCCTATTGGCGCGACGCCGCTTCGGAAATGAAACTGACCAAGATGCTGGTGGTCACCGCGCTGATGACCGCCCTGCGCATCGCCCTGAAGCCTCTGGCGATTCCCCTTGGCCCCGGCCTGTTTATCCAGACCGCCATGCTGGCCACCTGCCTGGGCGCCATGATTTTCGGTCCGGTGGTTGCCATTCCCGCTGCCATCATTTCCGACACTATCGGCTTCATGATTTTCCCCACCGGCGACTATTTCCTGCCCTTTGTGCTGACGGAAATCGCCAGCACCGTGATCTATGCTTTGTTCCTTTACCGCGCCAAAGTCAATCCCATTCGCGTCACTCTGGCCCGGTTCTGTATTTGCTTCCTGGTCAATGTGGTGCTGCAGCAGCTGATTTACGCCTGGTACTATATTTACATCGGCAACCCTGAAAGCGCCCAAAAGGCTGTTTTGGGCATTATGACCACCAGCCGTATCATCAAGAATCTGGTGTTCTTCCCCATTGAAACCGTGGTGCTGACCCTGTTCTTGAAGGTGTTGCTGCCGGTGACCCAGCGGGCAAAGCTGACCTTCTGTTCCGATGCGGAAATGCGCATCAGCGTCAAGCAGGTGGTTGCTATGGTATGCCTGCTTGCCATTGGTGTTGGCAGCGCCACCTGGTATCTGCATGACCGCTACGGTGAAACCTCCCGTTCCGCCGACTATTCCGATGCCCAGCGCGTGAGAGCCAATCAGGGCGCCACCGAACTGGTGCTGGAAAAGACCGACGATTGGGATGATGAAACCGTTATTTGCATCGTCGACAGCTGCTATCAGGGTCTGTTTGAGAAAGAAGCGGACTATACTGTTTCCATTTACATTCTGGACGAGGCCGCCTTCGCTGCCGGCCAGGCTGCCGACAAGAACTACGACATGGATACCCTGTGGGGCTACTCCAAGTCCGGTCCCGGCAAGGATGCCTATGGCTCCCTGATAAAGGTGGCCACCGTAACCTATTGTCAAAATACCCGCACCGACGAAGTGGCCGATTGGACATTGACGCCGGTAGAATGACCTCCGGAGGATTTCTCTTTGAAAAAGAAAATCATTATTATCCTTTCTGTGATTCTGGTTGTTGCTTTAGTAGCCACCGGCGTCGGCATTTACGCCTACATTTACGGTCAGCAGGATCATGCCGATGCCATGGACAGCGATGACCGGTACGAATACAACTACATTTTGACCCTGTTTGGCCGCAACAACAGCTTAAGCGGCGATGATGAAGTGCTGGTTTTGGAAAGTGTAGACAAGACCCTGGGCGGTGACACGGAGGCCACCTTCAAGATCTATCGCTACGAAAAGGAATCGGATCTGTCCGCCGCGCTGAAAATGACTGTGGAGGAGATCGCCGAAAACGGCGCCTACGAGTATGTAGGCTATGGCACCGTAACTCTGGTGGACGACAGCTTCGCCGGAATGTCCAACATGAAGACCATATATGTCAAGTGAATCCATGCGCCCGCTTTCAAAAAAGCGGGCGCGTTTTTTTGTCAGCATATTGCATCATTTCGGTTTTTTTGGTATGATATTGTATAAGACCATATGAATCGTGTAAATGGTTGTTCACACGATTGCGGCTGCGCCGCTAATCGCATAAACAACCATTTATCTTACAAAGGCAGGTGACACCATGACCATTACGCAAAATGATTATATCGCCGTATTCGACTCCGGCGTAGGTGGGCTGAGCGTATTGCGGCATCTTCGCGCTGTTCTGCCCAACGAGCGCTTTCTTTATTATGGCGATTGCGCCAATGCCCCTTACGGCAGCCGCACCACGGAGGAAGTCCGGGCGCTGACTTTGGCGGCGGCGGACAAGCTGGTGCGGGAAAATCCGGTCAAGGCCCTGGTGGTTGCCTGCAATACCGCAACTTCTGCAGCCATTCGAAATCTGCGGGAGAAATATCCGGAGCTGATCATTATCGGTATTGAGCCGGCGCTGAAGCTGGCGGCTGATTCCTTCCCCGGCGGCCGCATCGGCGTGATGGCCACGGAAGTGACGCTGCGGGAAGAAAAATTTGACACACTGATGCACCGCTTTAATTCCGGCTGCACCGTCACCAAAATTCCGGCTCCCGGTCTGGTGGAGCTGATCGAACAGGGCAAAACAGACGGTCATCAGCTGCGGGCCCTGCTGGACACGATTCTTTCTCCTTATATGGGAGAACTGGATGCGCTGGTGCTGGGCTGCACCCACTATCCCTTTGCGGCGAGCGCCATTTCCCGTGTTCTGGGAGAAAAGGTGGCCCTGCTGGACGGCGGGGAAGGTACAGCACGGGAAACAAAACGGCGCCTGGAAAAGGCCGGGCTGCTGTGCGACGGCACAAACCCCGGCTGCGTCATTCTGCAAAACAGCGCCGGCGATGAAAGGCTGGCTGATTTTTGTTTGGAGGTTATGGGCAATGAATGATATTCTTGTCATAGGAATCGCCGGTGGTACTGGCAGCGGCAAAACCACACTGATGAAAAATATTGTGGAGCGGTTTGGCGATGTGGTTACGGTGCTGAGCCACGACAACTACTATCTGCGCCGGGATCATATGCCCTTCGAGGAACGCTGCAAGGTCAATTACGATGAGCCCTGCTCCCTTGAAACAGAGTTGATGGCCCGGCATTTGGATGAACTGCGTAACGGCCATGCCATCGATTGCCCGGTGTATGATTTTGCGCAGCACAACCGCCGCAACGAAACCATGCGTATTGAGCC
Source organism: Faecousia sp. (assembly GCA_045595885.1). GTDB lineage: Bacteria > Bacillota > Clostridia > Oscillospirales > Oscillospiraceae > Faecousia. The sequence continues at coordinate 9,920 of JAZOBI010000024.1, forward strand.
CCGGCAGGTGATCATTGTGGAAGGCATTTTGATTTTTGAAAATGAAGCCCTGCGAAATCTGATGGATATTCGGATTTTCGTGGATACCGACACGGATGTGCGGCTTTGCCGCCGGATTTTGCGGGACGTGGAGGAGCGTGGCCGCACCCTGGAGTCCGTCATCGCCCAGTACCAGACTACAGTAAAGCCCATGCACGAAAAATATGTGGAGCCCAGCAAACGGTATGCTCATGTGGTGGTGCCGGAAGGCGGTGAAAACCGGGTAGCGCTGGATATGATCATGGGCCGCATCCGGCGGCATTTGGAGGAAGTATGTCCATCGAAAGTTTGATTTTTGATATCGACGGCACCCTGTGGGACTCCCGGGCGCTGGTGGCGGAAGGCTATAATATTCAGCTTTGCGCCGAGGGCTATGAAAAGCTTTGCGTGAACGCGGAGGTTCTGCGCCCCCTGTTTGGCAAGACCATGGCAGCCATTGCCGATGTCATTTTCGCCCAGGTGCCGGTACCGGAGCGCTATGGGCTCATGGAACGGTGCATGGAAACGGGAAACCGCTATTTGGCGGAAAACGAATGTCGCATCGGCTACGACGGTGTGAAAGAAACGCTGCAGATCCTGGCAAAATCCTACCGTCTTTTCATCGTCAGCAACGCTCAGTGCGGCTATCCGGAGCTGTGCATGGAAAAACTGGGAATCGGGCATCTGTTTGAGGGTCATCTGTGCTACGGCGACACCGGTACCGAAAAGGGCGAAACCATCAAAGAGTTGATGCGCCGTCACAATATTGTTTCCGCTGTGTATATCGGTGACACCCAGGGGGATTATGAGGCCACGCTGGAGGCCAATGTGCCCTTTATTTGGGCAGCCTTCGGTTTCGGAAATCCATCCGGCTTCGCAGCCCGGTTGGACAGTATTTGCCAGTTGCCTGCGGTGCTGGCAGCGCTGTAAATTGCAGTTTATCGTGGAGTTTGAAAATGTCATGTAGGGACCGCAGCGATAAACGAAAATTTGAAATTCAAGCTGAAAGTAGGTAGAATCCCCATGAATGCAACCTGCCTTGCCTGCCACTTTGGAAAGCAGATAGAAACCGCCCTTTCTCTGGGTGACGAGGCCACCGCCACCGCCTTCGCCCGGGAACTGATGGAAAGCTATTTGACCGGGCCCCGGGATGCGGCTTCCCCCTATTTTGGGCCGATTGTATCGGCTCTGTTTGAAAAGTACTACGGTATTCGGGGGGACCGCTATGTTCAGGAGAAGCAAAGCTCCAACGCCTTTGTGCTGGAACGGATGGATGCCATCCGAAGTCGAATCCTGGCACAGCCGGATCCGGTATATGCCGGATTGCAGTTTTCCATTTTGGGTAATTATCTGGATTTTTCCGCGCTGCGGGGCCAGATTTCCTTTGAAAAATTGGATGAAATGCTGTCCTTTGGACTGCAAATGGATTTGGATCGGAGTTGCTACAAAGCGCTGTGCCGTGACCTGGAAACAGGCAGACGGCTGCTGTATTTGACGGACAACGCCGGTGAAATCGGCTTTGACCGGCTGTTTGCCGAGCAAATCGCGGCAAGATATCCTCAATTGGAAATCACCTTCTGCGTCCGGGGCGCGCCGGCGCTGAACGATGCCACCCGGGAGGATGCCGCCATCGTTGGAATCCCGTTCCCTGTCATAGATAACGGCACGGATTATGCCGGCACCGTCATTTCCGAACTGGGGCCGGAAGCCAAAGCCGCCTTGGAGGAAGCGGATGTGATCCTTGCCAAGGGCATGGGGAATGTGGAAACCATGTATGGCTGCGGCCACAATGTGTATTATGCATTTTTGGTAAAATGCCAGCATTTTATCAATCTGTTTGGGAAACCGCTGATGACACCTATGCTGGTCAGCGAACGGGCAAAATAACAAAACGCACCTGGAAAAAACCAGGTGCGTTTCCATTTTTTCTTACTTTGTGCCGAAAATCCGATCGCCGGCATCGCCCAGGCCGGGAACGATGTAGGCGTGTTCATTGAGGCGCTCGTCGCAGGCTGCCAGATACATTTCCACATCCGGGTGGGCATCCTGGACGGTTTTAATGCCCTCGGGGCAGCCGATGACGTTCATCATAATGATATTCCTGCAGCCATCCCACTTCAGAAAACCAATCGCCGCCACAGCGCTCCCACCGGTGGCCAGCATGGGATCCACCACAAACACGGTGCGGTTGCCCACATCTTCCGGCAGCTTGCAGTAGTATTCCACAGGCTCATGGGTTTCCGGATCCCGGTACAGGCCGATGTGACCGATCTTGGCAGAGGGGATCAGATCCACCATAGCATCCACCATGCCCAAACCTGCCCGCAAAATAGGCACGATAGCCAGCTTTTTGCCTGCCAGCATCCGGCATTTGGCGGTGGTAATCGGGGTTTCCACTTCCACCTCTACGGTGGGCAGATTGCGAGTAGCCTCGTAGCACATAAGGCCGGCGATCTCATTGATCAAAGCCCGGAATTCCTTGGTGCCGGTGCGCTTGTCGCGCAGGATTGCCAGCTTGTGCTGGATCAGCGGATGATCGAGTATGTGCACAGTTGCCATAGTTTTCTATCTCCTTTATTTTTGCATTCTTTCCAGTTTTTCCCGTTCCGCCTGGGAAAGGCGCAGGTAGTTGGGCTGCAGCGATCCGGCATCCACCGGGACTCCCGCTGCAATCTGCTCTGCCGCCACCAGCGCCACGCCTGCGGCGCGCTGATGCTGCAAATGTTCCGGCGGCAGAATAAGCTCCGGAATTTCCCCGGCCAATGTCCGGTGCGCCAATGCCGCGCCGTCGCCCACCAGATAAATGGGGCCTTCCAGATTTTTCAGTTCCGCACTTAGATCCTCCAGGGAAATGGCCCGGTCTTCACACAGCCGCCCAGCGGCGCTGAACAGGGCGTTATATACCTGACTGCGCCGGGCATCCATGCAGGCGCAAACAACGCCCCGGTCAAGACCCCGGTTTTTTGCCATGGCTTCCAGGGTGGATACGCCATAAAGGGGCAACTGCGCGCCCCAGGCAAGGCCCATGGCTGCAGCCACGCCGATGCGTACGCCGGTAAAGCTGCCGGGGCCGGCGGCCACCGCCACATGGGTGATATCCTTTGGGCTGCAGCCGCATTGTTTCAGCAAATCATCTGCCATGACCATCAGGGTCTGGCTGTGGGTCAGACCCGTGTTCTGGTAGCTTTCACCCAACAGCTTTGCGCCATCATGCAGGGCGACAGAAGCCGCCTTGGCACTGGTTTCAAAGGCTAAGATCAGCAAGGCGTTCCCCTCCTTCCAGTGTGATGCGGCGACTTTCTTCGCCGGTTTTTTCAATGCGGACCCAAATGGCGTTTTCCATAGCGTCCGTCACATTTTCGCTCCATTCCACGGCGCAGACACCGCCCCGTTCCAGATAATCTTCCCAACCAATGTCCCACAGCTCGTCGCTGGAGCCCAGACGGTACATATCAAAATGAAACAGCGGCATTCGGCCGGAGAGATATTCATTGACGATGGTGTAAGTGGGGCTGGTGACCATATCGCGGCAGCCCAGACCACGGGCAAGACCCCGGGTAAAGGCGGTTTTTCCGGCACCCAGGTCGCCGGTATACGCGATAACAGCCCCGGGCGTCAAAACCTTCGCCAAAGCCGATCCCAGCGCTTCCGTTTCCCCGGGGGAATTGGTGTAAAAGACCATATCGTTTTTTCCTCTGATGTTCAAATTTTCGTTTAACGCTCAGCCTTCCCCCTTTGGGGAAGGTGGCAAAAATCTTTGATTTTTGACGGAAGAGGGTCGCCCCCGTGGGGCGACAGCGGCCTGCGGCCGCAGGGGTTACGGATTGCCACAGCCCTTCGGGCTTCGCAATGACATGGTTTCGTAGCCATATACGCCTATTTGCCACAAAAATCTTTCAAGTTTGTCATTGCGAGGAGGGCTTTGCCCGACGTGGCAATCCGTACTCCTTGGATGCAAAGCATCCTGTCGGCCCATAGGGCCGACAATGTTCAAACAGACCGATAAACCGCAATTTATCCTTGATTTTTCAGCTTTTCTGCCTGGTCGGCGGTGGCCAGGGCGTTGATAATTTCGTCCAAATCGCCGTCCATAACGGCGTCAATCTTATAAAGCGTCAGACCCACCCGGTGGTCTGTCACACGGCCCTGGGGGAAATTGTAGGTGCGGATGCGCTCGTTGCGCATACCGGTACCCACCTGGCTGCGGCGAAGGCCCGTATGCTCCGACTCAATGCGGCTCTGCTCGATTTCATACAGTTTACTTGCCAGCAGGCGCATACATTTTTCCCGGTTTTGAATTTGGCTCCGTTCCTCCTGACAGGCCACCACCAATCCGGAGGGTTTATGGATCAAACGCACAGCGGAGCTGGTTTTATTGACGTGCTGGCCACCGGCTCCGCTTGCCCGGTAGACCTGCATCTCAATGTCCGCGGGATTCAGCTGCACATCCACTTCTTCCATTTCCGGCAGCACCGCGACCGTGGCAGTAGAGGTGTGGACACGGCCGCCGGACTCGGTTTCCGGCACCCGCTGCACCCGGTGGACACCGGATTCGTACTTCATCCGGGAGTAGGCGCCCCGGCCACCGATAACGAAATCCACTTCCTTAATGCCGCCCAGCTCCGTTTCCGACAAATTCATCAGCTCTACGGACCAGTTTTGCTTGGCGGCATACATGGAGTACATCCGAAACAGACTATGGGCAAACAAAGCGCTCTCCTCGCCGCCCACACCGCCGCGGATCTCCACAATCACACTTTTCTCATCGTTGGGATCTTTGGGCAGCAAAAGGATCTGCAGCTGATCATAAAGCGATTCTTTGGCCGCCTTGGCAGAGGAAAACTCCGCCTGAGCCAGTTCTTTCATTTCCGGGTCTGACATCAGTTCCTGGGCATCCAGCATATCCCTTTGGGCCCGGCGATAGGCCAGAAACGCTTCTACGACCGGCTCCAAATCGTTCTTTTCCCGCAGCAGCCTGGCTGCCTTCTGGGGGTCGGCGTAAAAATCCGGCTGTTCCGATTTGGCGCACAATTCTTCATAGCGGCTGTACACCGCCTGCAATTTATCCAGCATAGCATTTCGCTCCCAAAATCTTCATACACGCATATTATACCAACTTTGAAGTCAAATGTAAAGACAGCAAATTATCGTTTATCGTACACCCACAGTAGGGCGGGGGCTTGCCCCCGCCGCCGAAAAATGTACCATTTTTCGGATTTTCCGAAGGAAAATAAATATATTGTGCCTGCGGCACGGCATTTTGTGAAACAAAATGCCCGGGGGGGGCAAGCCCCCGCCCTACATCGCGTTATCAAACAGACCGATAAACCCCAATTAGCAAACCCCAGGCCGCCATTTGGCAGCCTGGGGTTACGATCAGCTGAGCTGATTTTCAAAGGAATCTGTCTCTCCGGCGTCGATGCCAAAATACACATCCAAAATGGCCTTGGCCACCGATGCCAGACGGCTGCCGCCGCCGGCCTTTTCACCGTAGACCACAATGGCGATCTGAGGATCGTCAAAGGGAGCGTAGCAAACGAAAGCACCGTTGGCGGAACCGGCATCGGTTTCCGCAGTACCGGTCTTGGCGCCGATTTTGATGGGATAGTTGCGGAAGGTACTGAATGCGGTACCGCCATCTTCTCCGGCGACCTGCCGCATACCTTCCGTGTAGGCCGCGAAGGCCTCATCAGAAATAAAGGTAGTGCTCAACACTTCCGCCTGCTGCTCATACAGCAAATTGGTGTAGTCCGAAGCCACCACCCGGTTCAGGAATGTGGCGCGGTAGCGCACACCCTGATTACACAAAGTGCTGACATATACCGCCAGCTGAATGGGGGTGAACCGGTTGTAGCCCTGACCGATGCCGGTAAGCACCTGGTCAGCGGCATACCAGCCGGCCTGGTCGGTGCCGGCAAAAAGGGATGCCTTGGTTTCCTTGTTGGAGCGATAGCCGGAGTATTCATACAGTTCCACACCGGTCAGCTCGCCCAGGCCCAGACCTTTGGCCACCGTGTCGATCTCTTCGATCTTCATCCAATCTGCCAGCTCATAGAAGAAGTAGTTGCAGGATTCCCGCAAAGCGTCAATGCAATTAAAGTTGCCGTGGGTGTAGTGATTATTGGTATAAATCAAACACTCCGGCGCGAAACCGTTATACTTGGTAAATACGCCCTCGTCATAAATCAGCGTTTCCCGGTCGATATAGTTGTTATTGATGCCGGCGGCCACCATACACATTTTATAGGTGGAGCCGGGAGGATAGATGGCGTTTAGCGACCGATTCAGCAGCGGCGCGTAGTCGGATTCCAGAATCTCGTTGTAGTTTTCAAACAGGCTGGAAAGGTCGTAGGTGGGATAACTGGCGCAAACCAGTACCTCGCCGGTTTTGATGTCAATGGCAACCACCGCGCCGCCCTCCGCGTCCAGACCATCGCCTTCGGGGTCGGTGTTCCATTCCGGATCCCGCAAATTTTCCATAGTCCGGGCCAGGGCATCTTCCGCGGCCATCTGCAGCAGCAGGTCGATGGTCACCTCCACATTGTTGCCGGCCTGGGGCTCTACCTCGTAATAAGAGCGCAGCACCGTTCCGTCTTTGGTGACTTCGTCCACACGGATGCCATCGGTGCCGTGGAGATACTCCTCGAAGGCCAGCTCGAAACCGCTTTGCCCTACCAGAGCATCCATGGAATAGCCCTGTTGCTTATAGACTTCCCATTGCTCTGGGCTCATGGCGCCAACATAGCCCAAAATATGGGCGGCATAGGCAGTGTTATACTGGCGCACCGTGGATGCCTCCACCCGCAAACCCGGGGTGTTCAGTTCCAGAATGGCGGCGCGGACATCTTCCGCCGCGTCTTCCACCAGCACATAGTTGGGCAGATTGGTGATACCGTTGCGCAGAGAAAGCTCATAGCGCAAGCCGATGACCAAACGGGCATCCGCGTCGGACCAGTCCTCCGGAATTTGATACTGATCCCGCAGTTCCCGCATCAGCAAGGGGGCTGAAATATCGGAGTCCAGATTGCCGCGGCTGGCAAGATAGGACTGAAAGTAGCCCTGCCATGCGGAATTATAATCTGCCAATGTGTAGGAAAAAGGCTCGGTAGTGGTCAGCGGGAAATGATCCGCATAGGGAATCCCCAGTTCGATGCACAATTTTGCCAAATCCAGCAGGGACTGATTGGGAGAGTCGGAGTTGAGAATGACATAGTGGTTAAAAATCAGGTCATAGCTGGCGCGATTATTCACAAGCACATTACCGCTGGCATCCAGAATATCGCCCCGCACCGCGCGGACACGGGTACGGGTGGTATAGACCGTCATATTGTTTTCGTTCTTCTCCGCGTCCATTACCTGCATGGAATACAGGCGGAAGCAGAAAATTCCCAGCACAAAAACGATGATACTTATCAAAATGGCGGCACGCGCGCTGGTTATTCTTTCCATGTTTCGCCTCCAATTTTACCGATGGCCAAGAGTAGGGGATATGCCACCGGAACCACGACCAAACTCATCAGCGCCGTCAGAGCCAGCGCCGGCAGGCGCTCCGGAGTGGTCAGCTCCAAAAACAACCCAAAGCCAAAAACACTCATTTCATATAAAAACATACCGGCTGCAGCGCACAGGAAAATGGCGCCGATACCCTGCCGAAGATTGCCCTGACGGAAAATAGACACCAATACCGTCGACCCAGTAATCAAAGGAATCACATAGGCGCCGGGGGCGGAGCCGGAGAAATAGTACAGGCAGGACATAACCAAAGCAAATACGCAGCCGCTTTCCGCGCCCTGCATGATGGCCACCATCATAATCAGGCAAGGCATGATCTCCGCGCAGGCTCCCCGGTAGGACAGGCGATACAGCGCCACATCCTGCATCAGAAGGCCTGCCACGCAAACCACCGCAAACAGACTCCACCGCAGCAAACTGCGACTCTGCTTTTTGGTCAGCAGCAATTTGCCCAGATAGTCCATCCGCTCCCTGTCCGGTTTAAATTCGTTCTTTCTTACCACAAAAAGCCCTCACTGTCCGTCAAAAGCGGTCAAAATGAAAACCTGCTCCAGGTTTTCCACATCCGCCGCGGGCCGCAGCACGGCATACTTGGCCACGCCTGTTTCGTCAATGCCCGCGTCCACCACATAGCCCAGGATCAGATTTCTGGGGTAAACCGTAGAGCCGGAGGTGACCACCTGATCCTGATTTCGGATAATGGCAGCGCCGTCCAAATATTCCATCCACAGCATATCCCGCAGATTCCGGGTGTAACCGCCGGAAACCATACCGGAAAAACCGGTGGAAGCGATATTGGCGCTGATCTCCAAAGAGGAGTCCAAAATGGTTTTGACCACGCAGTAATTGCTGCTGACCTCCACCACCAGGCCCACCACTTCTCCGTAGGCTGTAATGGCGCACATACCCACTTCAATGCCGGCGTTGGAACCCTGATCCACGGTTAGGGTGCTGGTCCAATCGTTGGTGGAACGGGCAATAATGTAGCCATCCACCGTGACATAGTCCTGATTGGCTTCCTTCAATTCCAGCAGCGCCCGGTAGCGCTCAATCTCACGGGCCAGGGAATCCGCGTCACGAATCTCGCTTTTCAGCTGTGCCAGTTCATTTTTCAGCGCGGCGTTTTCCGCTTCCAGCTCTTCGTACTTAAAAATGTAGTCATAAACCCGCTCTATCTGGTTTGTCAGGGAGTGGGCGCCGGAACGCAGCGGCGTTAATATGCTCTGAATTACCATTCCGGGGTAGTTTTTTCCTGTCAGACTGCCCACCACCGTCAGCACCAAGGCCAACAGCACCGCAATCACCAGAACAGCTTTGACCCGGGTGCTAAAAAAATGTCTCATTGTGTATCTCCTGTCCAATCCGGCGCCAGCTCCCGCAGCACTTGGCCCAGGCGGCACACCGGCAAACCCATTACATTATAATAATCTCCTGTCATGCGCTGGCAGAACAGGGCGGCACCGCCCTGGATGCCGTAGGCACCGGCCTTGTCCATCGGCTCCTTCGATGCCACATAGCGGGCGATTTCTCCCATGGATAATTCCCGGAAATGCAGGTCAGTCACCTCTGTAAAGGTCACAGCCTGCTGCCGACGCAGTACCGTCACCCCGGTCATCACCTGATGATCCCGCCCGGACAGCAGCTGCAGCATTTCCGTAGCTTCCGCCTCGTTTCGGGGCTTTCCCAGAACCTTGCCGTCGCAGACCACGATGGTATCAGCGGCAACCACCACGTCGTCAGCTTCCTTCTCCACCGCCATGGCTTTGCGGCGGCTGACTCTGGCCACTTCGTCAAATGGCGGTTTTGCCAGATCCATGGTTTCGTCAATATCCGCCACACGGATGATAAACGGCTGGCCAAACAGTCCCATCAGTTCCTTTCGCCGGGGAGATTGGGAAGCAAGTATCAGTTTCATAAAGTTTCCTTTCAAATTTTCGTTGATCGCTCTGTTCATTCTCGGCATGATCGCAGGGCAAGGCTATGGCTCTGCTCTACGGGTGGCGCGGTCGCAGCCGTATCGAAAAACCCCAATTTCTGTTAATCCAGGCCTCTCAGATACAGACCTCTGGTGCAGGAGCCGGGATCGAAGGGCATCGGCGTGATGCACGACGATAGCACATAGTCCACTTCCTTGGCGTTCTCTGTGGTAAAATACAATCTCAAGGCCCACAGGCCCAGCTTTGCCAGATCATTCTTGCGATCCAGCCAGTTCAGCTTTTTTCCGTTAAGCAACACGCTGCGGCAGCTGGCGCCGTCCCGGATCACCGGGAATTCCGCTCCGGTCTTGTCTACCAGCCGGGTAGCGCCCAAATGACAGGCACACTCGCCGGAACGGCTGCGGATAATGCAGTTTTCCGTTACCATCAGCGGCAGCCGGCCATAGGCCAGCAGTTCCATCGGCACCGGCTTGCTGATGTCCCGCACCTGGGGCAAAGTCATTTCAAAACTGAGTGTGGCGGAACGCAGCTCCAAATCTTTCGCTGTCTGTGTGGCATAGGAATTGTACAGATTTAAGCCAAAATCACCCCGGACAGCCATACCGGCTTCCCGGACAGGCAGCAGCAGACCCAGATTGCCCACCAGCGCCTCCTTGACCCCCTGGGCGCTGACCTTCTTCAGCGCGGCGCGGATATCCGGCAATTGCTTATCATGGACGATGCGGGGCAAACCCGCCGCCACCGTAACTCTGCGGGTAAGCTGCCGGCAGAAGGCTTCGTCTTCTGCCAGAATGTGCAGCGGCACATACAGTACCGACGGCTCCATCTTCAGCATTTTCGGCGTGATCTGCTCCCGATTGGTGACCTGAATGGAGAAACCGGGTTGTTCCCGATAACCGGAAATGCGGGTCAGCCGTCTTGGCCGCAGCAGCATTCTCTTTTCCTGGCGGCCACGCAGCGCGGTCAGCTGATTCAGCGTATCCCGGCGCATGGCATTGATGGCTGCCGCCGACAGCATAAGACCCGGCTTGATTTCCGAGGTGACCGTGCCGCAGCGATAGGGGGTACCGCCGGTTTTTGACAGCCGGTCTGCCAGATCCTCTTCCGTCAGCAACTGGGTGCGGGCGAGCTGGGGAACGGGACCCTGCACGGTGCAGCTGCGGCCTTCGGGATCCGTAACGGTCAGGCTGCTGCTTACATGATCCACCACCGCGTGGAACTTCACCTCCACCAGAGGGTTGTCCACCGTTTCGTAGCTTTGACGGGCCAGCCGCAGCCAGGCAGCGTCTTCTGCCTTTTCCTCCCGGACACCAAACATATTCCGTCCGGTTTTGCCGGTGTAATAGCCATCGGTAAAGCCCTGACGGTTGAAGGCTTTCAGCAGCGCTTCCATCATGGGACGGCTGACTTCGCCGGTATCCAGAGCCTTGCGGTACACATCCGTAACGCCGGCCACGTATTCCGCCCGCTTCATCCGGCCTTCGATCTTCAGCGATGCCACGCCCATATCCTCCAGCTCCCGCAGGTGATTGACCAGGCAATTATCTTTTAGGCTCAGAGGATACTTATTTTCCCGGCGGCTGTAGCCGTAGCACTGGCGGCAGGGTTGGGCGCAGCGGCCCCGGTTTCCGGAACGGCCACCGATGGCGGAGGACAGATAGCACTGGCCGGAATAGCTCATGCACAGAGCGCCATGGGCAAAGACTTCGATTTCAATGGGGGAATTTTTACAGATGTAACGGATTTCATCCCAGCTCAGTTCCCGGCTCAGCACTACCCGGCTCAAACCCCAGGCGGCACACAGCAGCACACCGGGCAGATTATGGACCGTCATCTGGGTGGAGCCGTGAACCGGCACCGTGGGCGCCATTCTGCGGCAAAGCTGCAGCACACCCAGGTCCTGCACAATAAACGCGTCCACGCCATTTTCCGCCGCATGGCGGATCAGCTCGCACAGGTCATCGATTTCCCGGTCAGACACCAGGGTATTCAGGGTCAAATGTACCTGAACTCCACGAACATGGCAATATTTGATAGCCTCAACCAGGGATTGAGGTGTAAAATTCTTCGCGCTTTGCCGGGCATTGAAGCTGCCGCAGCCCAGGTATACCGCATTCGCGCCGTTTTGTACCGCCGCGCGCAGGGCGTCCATAGACCCCGCCGGCGCCAATAATTCGATCATATCATAAGCTCCCAAAGTAAAAATCAATAGTTATAGACATTATAACACATTCGCAAGCCAATCGCTACCCCACAATGCAAATTTTGCGAAAAATTCATGAAATGTTTTGGAAAGGAAAATGGTTGTTTACACATACACCCTATGGCGATATTGTAGGGCGGGAGCAAGCCCCCGCCCTACGGCACCATCGTAGTGTAAACAACAATTT
>JAZOBI010000025.1:0-28513 GCA_045595885.1 Faecousia sp.
GTTGTCCACAGTCATCTTAGGGTAGACTTTTCCGTTGATAGTGACCGCGGGAGCAATGCCGCAGGCACCGATGCAGCGCAGGGCATCGATGGTGAACAGACCGTCGGCAGTGGTCTCACCGGGCTTCACGCCCAGAATCTCAGAGAACTTGTCGATGATCTGCTGGGCACCCTTGACGTAGCAGGCGGTACCCAGACAGCAGCCGATGACATACTTGCCCTTGGGTTCCAGTGAGAAGAAGGAATAGAAGGTGACGACACCGTAGATCTCTGCCACGGAAATGCCGGTCTTCTTGGAAACGATCTGCTGGACCTCCAGTGGAATGTAGCCGTACTCGTTCTGGATGTCACTGAGGATCATCATCAGAGGAGTCTTTTCACCGATGTAACGATCGCAGATCTCATTGATCTTCTTGACACCGGCCTCATTGATATGTGCCATTGTTTACCTCCATATATATAAATTACTTATTGAATACACATTTGTCCGTCTGCGAAGCACAAGATTTGCTGAATAAACAGCAAAACCGTCGCTCGATAGCGACGGAAATCAAGTTTTTCGCAAAAACCTCGTTGATTCTACAGATTTTACTTGCAAAAAACAATAAAGTTGTGGTACTTTATTTATAAATTATACTTATAGATTTTGGAGGCAGCTTATGAACTATAATTATCTCCTCTATTTTTCCGTACTTGCTCAGACAGAGCATTACACCACCGCCGCCGCCCGACTGGGAATCTCCCAGCCAGCGCTCAGCAGTGCCATTCACAATCTGGAAAATGCGCTGGGCGGAGTAAAACTTTTTGAAAAAGTAGGGCGGAATATCCGGCTGACTGACGAAGGCCGATTCTATCAGGAAAATGTGGACGAAGCGATCCAGCGGTTACACAGTGCCTCCCTCACACTGCGGGAAAGTAAAACCCAAGCTCCCGTGGTAATCCGTATGGGTGTGGTATCCGGAACATTAGACGGATTCCTGGCCAGCGAAATCGTAAGGTATACCCGAGAAAATAAACGCATCCGCTTTCATCTGACAGAAAGCTCCTCTGAAAACCTGATGGATATGATTCGGCAGGAGAAGCTGGATATGGCCATCATTGATTCCACCGATCGCGACCGGAGTCTGCATTTCCGCAAACTATATGAACGGGATTATTTCGTTGCGCTTCCCAGTGCCCATCCTCTTGCGGATCGAACTTTCATCAACCCGCAGGAAGTTGTGCAGGAGCCCCAGGTAGTATTCAACTACAATGTGGGCAAAAGCTTCAAGGAGTGGGCCAGCGGTGCCCCGGTAGACGAAGCTGTTATTTGTACGGTGGATACTGCTCGTGCTGCACTGGATCTGGTCGCTGCAGGCATCGGCGTTTCCTTTGTTCCTAACGAATGTGTTGAAAACCATCCCGGTGTCAAGCACGTTCCCTTGAGAAACTGGCACCAGGGTATCTATATGTGCATCCTCTATGACAAATGGCTGGAACCCCCGGTGTGGGACTTTATCGAACAGGTGGTTAAAGGATTCCGCTTAAGAAAAAACTGAAACACAAAATGCAAAATCAGCACTACCAATCAAACGGCAGTGCTGATTTATTATTCTTCTATTTCCATAATCAAATGGGCGCCATATTGCAGACCATCCAAAAAGGCTTTGCGCTCATAAGCGCTGCACAGGCGGCAGCAGAGATTGAACACCGCATTGTTGTTCTCTAAGGGCAAGGTATGCAGAAAATCCTCCAATTCCTTGAAGCCATCACCGATCTCAGCGGGATCGCTCTCGTGAGATTCGGCATAGGCTTGGTAGATCTGATCCAACACGGTCTCGCAATCACTGTTGCCGGAATCAAAGGGATGCTTTTGAATATACGCATTTAGGCGGTAGGCAATCTCTTTCATAGTCCTACCTCCTGCGCCAATAGAATACCCAGGCAAATCCCTTCGATAAACCCTGCCTTTTCGTGATCCCGGCAGAGTTTACAGACAGGATAGACGATGTTATCCATCTCCCGGAGCGGCATCCCGTTCATCTGCTGGTAAAGCTCATTGAAGTCCGCCTTTATCTGCTCATTATCATAGGGATTATGTTCGTTGTGGCACTTGTAGAGCATGGACAGGACGGACTCCCCATCGCCAAAATTTGGCGGGTGGGATTCAATGTGAGATTTTATTGCTTCCAAATAAGTTTTCAAGGTAACACCTCCCAGAAGTTTTGGGTGATGTTACCTTGAAAAACGGTGAATTACAAGTAGCTAAAGTGACGAATTTATGGAAGGAACTCATCCGTGACATAGTACCGGGAGATACCGGAACGCTCCTGCCGAACCAGGATCGTCTCTGGGATTTTACCCAGCACCTTCTTGCTGAAATAACTGCTGCAGTAATAATTATCAAAGCTGGTAACAGGAAGCACTACCCAATCCGTATCCTCCCGGCGGTGAGCCAGATAGTAGGAAATCAGGTCACAGACATAGGGAGCAGCTTTGACAGAGGTAGCCTGCGCCACCCGCTGTTTCAGATCCTCCGGCAGGGCGATTTCATAATTCTGTAATGGACCAAGCTCCAAGGCTTCCGCAATGGCATCGTCAAACCGGAATACCCAGCCGCCTTTGGTATTGGAATTGAAGATGGAATTCTGAAGCTGTTCCACCTTGGTGCGCCACCGGCCGTCAAAGTTCTTACGGATCTTTTCTGCCTGTGGTACCTTCCGGGAATCGATCCGCTCCGCATTCTTCAGAATGAATTTCTCCACACCATAGGCATGGCGGTAGAACCAGCCCTTGCCGTTCTTGTCCACCAGCTCCGGGAATTCCTCATGTAGCTCCCGGAAATCCGTTCTGTATTGCCACTCCTCCTTTGGATTGGCTTTTTTACTTTCCGGAAGCGTCCATATTTATCCAAAACTTCCACGATAACACTCGCAGCATCACGCCCTCCCGACATTTCGCGGGAGGGCATAGCTTTTGAGCTTCTGTGGGTTTCTGTGCGCGGGCAATACTAGAATTGCGCTAAAAAAGCCGTATCCGCTATCGACGAAAGACCATTTTCGTGCTATAATGGCCCCATGAATGCGAGAGAGGAGGCTTCCGGCATGGGCGAACAACCAAAAAAAGCGAATATTAGTGCTGGTCTGCTGGCTCATGTGGACGCGGGAAAGACCACCCTTTCCGAAGCGCTATTGTACCTGTCCGGCGCCCGGCGAACCCTGGGCCGGGTGGATCACGGCGATGCCTTTCTGGACACCCATGCTTTGGAAAAGTCCCGGGGCATTACCATTTTCTCCAAGCAGGCCCTGTTTTCCGTGGGAAACAGGGATTTTACCCTGGTGGACACTCCCGGTCACGTGGATTTCTCCGCCGAAACCGAGCGGGCGCTGCCTATTTTGGATTGCGCCGTGCTGGTGATTTCCGGCACTGACGGTATCCAGGCCCACACACTGACCCTTTGGCGGCTGCTGGAAAGCTACCGGGTGCCCACCTTTCTGTTCATCAACAAAATGGATCTGGCCGGCGCCGACCGGAACAAGCTGCTGCATCAGCTGCAAAGCAAGCTGAATCCCGGCATTTTGGAGGTTTCCGACCCTAATTTTGCGGAAAATGCCGCCCTTTGCGACGAGGCGCTGCTGGAAAACTATCTGCAGACCGGCACCGTTTCCGATGAAAATATCCGGGGTCTGGTGGCCGCCCGGCGCATATTCCCCTGCTGCTTCGGCTCCGCGCTAAAATTAGACGGTGTGGAAGAATTGATATCCATTTTACATGGGTTTGCCCCGGAAATGGAGCAAAAATCCGATTTTGCCGCCAAAGTTTACAAAATTTCCCGGGATCCCCAGGGCAATCGCCTCACCTGGCTGCGGGTTACCGGCGGCAGCCTGTAAGTCCGCGCCGCCATGGGCGAAGAAAAAATTCAGCAGATACGCCTTTACTCCGGGGAAAAATTCACCGCCGCCGAGGAAGTGAAGCCCGGCACCCTTTGCGCCGTCACCGGCCTTTCCGGTACCTACGCCGGTCAGGGCCTTGGGGCCGAGGACTCCGCTCCCAAGCCCACGCTGCAGCCGGTAATGACCTACCGGGTAGAATCCGGCATGGACCCGGCGTTGCTGCTGCCAAAGCTGCGGTTGCTGGAGGAAGAAGATCCCCTGCTGCGGATCCTATGGGACAGCGGCACCAAGCAAATTTCCGCCCAGATCATGGGCTCGGTGCAGCTGGAGGTGCTGAAAAACCTGGTTTCCCAGCGGTTCGGCGTGGAAATCAGCCTTTCTGACCCCAAAATCTACTATATGGAAACCATCGCTGACCGGGTGGAAGGCGTGGGTCATTTCGAGCCCCTGCGCCACTACGCCGAGGCGCATATCCTGCTGGAGCCCGGTAGCCGGGGCAGCGGCCTGCAATTTGACACCGTTTGTTCTACAGATGTGCTGGATATGAACTGGCAGCGGCTTATTTTGGGCCATATGTCGGAAAAGCTCCACCGGGGCGTGCTTCTGGGCGCGCCCATCACCGATATGAAACTGACCCTTTTGGTGGGCAAAGCCCATTTGAAGCACACAGAAGGCGGCGATTTCCGCCAGGCCACCTACCGGGCCATCCGGCAGGGTCTGATGCAGGCGCAATCCATCCTTCTGGAGCCCTGGTACGACTTTATCATCACCCTGCCCGACGAATCCATCGGCCGGGCCATTACCGATGTGCGCTCCATGGGCGGTGAATTCGATTCCCCCGCATCGGAAAACGGCATTTCTACCCTCAAGGGCATTCTGCCGGCATCGGAATTGGGGGATTACGCCCAAACCCTTGCCGCCTACACCCAGGGACGGGGTCAGCTGCAGCTGTCGCTGCATGGGTATCTGCCCTGCCATAACCAGGCACAGGTCGTGGAAAACGCGGATTATGACCCGGAAGCCGATCTGGAAAACACGCCCGATTCCGTATTCTGCGCCCATGGCGCCGGTTTTACCGTGAAATGGCACCAGGTTAAGGACTATATGCACCTGGAAAGCGGCCTGAAAGAAGAAAAGCCGCCCCAGATCATCACCCGCAATATCCCCACCGATGACAACGAGCTGGAAAAAATCATGCTCCGGGAATTCGGCCCCATCAAAACCCGGCTCTATCGCCCGCCGGAAAATCGCCCAGCCACCGACAGTGTCACCATTCGGCCCCAAAAGCAGCAATACCTGATCGTGGACGGCTACAACATGATCTTCGCCTGGGAAGACCTGGCCAAAATCGCGGAAAGCGATCTGGAAGCCGCCCGGCGAGGCCTTTGTGACCGGCTCAGCAACTATGCGGGCTTCAAAAAATGCCGGCTGGTGGTGGTATTCGACGGCTACAAGGTCAAGGGCAATCCCGGTGAAAAAGCGGAATTTTCCGGCATCCAGGTGGTGTACACCAAGGAAAACGAAACCGCCGACGCCTATATGGAAGCACTGGTGGCCAAAATCGGCCCAAACTACAATGTGCGGGTAGCCACCTCCGATGCCCTTGTGCAGCTTTCCTCCATCCGTTCCGGTGTGCTTCGACTCTCCGCCCGGGAGCTGAAAGAGGAAATCGAAATTTCCCATAAGGAAATGAAAAAGCATTTTTGATGGCAGCCCAAATTGGGGTTATCGCTCTGTCACCATCGTATTCGCATGGGCTATTCATATCCAACAGAACGATTAACGAAAATTTGAACATTTCATAAAGTTTTCCTGTCCATATTGATTTTCCCACTAAATTATGTCATAATGTAATTCATATTATGTCAACAAAGGAGCGAGGTATCCATGGAACGAACTGAGCAAACCGTATCCAATCAGGCCCAGCAGATTTTGCGGCAAGTAAGGCAGGTCATTGTGGGCAAGGATCACGCGCTGGTTTGGATTCTGGCGGTCATTCTGGCCAAAGGCCATATTTTGCTGGAGGATACCCCCGGTGTGGGCAAAACCACCCTTGCGCTGGCTTTTTCCAAAACCCTGCAGCTGGATTGCGGCCGTGTGCAGTTTACCCCGGATGTGCTGCCGTCGGATGTGACGGGCTATTCCGTACTGGATCCCAAAACCGGCGAAATGAGCTACAAGCCCGGCGCGGTGCTGTGCAATCTGTTCCTGGCTGACGAACTGAACCGCGCCACCTCCCGGACCCAATCGGCGCTGCTGGAGGCCATGGAAGAGGGCCAGGTCACCGTCGACGGTATCAGCTACCCCATTCCCCAGCCCTTTACCGTCATCGCCACCCAAAACCCCACCGGCGCCGCCGGCACCCAGCTGCTGCCCGACAGCCAGATGGACCGGTTTATGATCCGTCTGAGTTTGGGCTATCCCGACCAGGAAAATGAAGTATCCATGGTCATGAACCGCCAAAAAAGCAATCCCCTGCAGGATATTTCCCCGCTGCTGACCCGGCAGGCGCTGCAAGCCATGCAGGAAGCGGTGGAAAACACCTATGCCGGCGAGCTTGTGGTGCGGTATGCCGTTGATTTGATCCACGCCACCCGCAATCACCCCATGGTGCAGCGGGGCGCCAGCCCCCGGGCGACGCTGGCGCTCATCTCTCTGGCCAAAGCCACAGCCCAGCTTCGCGGCCGGGATTATGTCCTGCCGGAGGATGTACAGGAGTCCTTCCGCCGCTGCATCGGTCACCGTTTGCTGCTTTCTGCCGCCGCCCATACCCAAAATTGCACCGTGGATGATGTGCTGCAGCAGATTCTCACCTCGGTGGCTGGGCCCCGGCTGAATTGACGCCTATGGTAAAGCGTTGGTTAATATATTTGGCAGCTCTGGCCGGATGCCTTGCCTTCTACTTCGTCTATCGGCAGTGGATGGCCTGGCTGTTGCTGGTGGGCATCAGCGCCTTGCCGCTGCTGTCGCTGCTGCTGTGCCTGCCGGCCATGCTGACAGCCAGATTCGTGCTGCATATGCCCGATTCGGTCACCCGGGGCGATGCCCTGCCTCTGGGCATCCGGATGGTTAGCCCCCTGCCGCTGCCCACATGGCATCTGCAAACTTTGGCTCAGCACAGCCTGACCGGTCAATTATTTTCCCTAAAGCCCGGCGCGAATTGCCCAACGGAGCATTGCGGCGCGTTGGATTGCACCTTCAGCCGGGGCTGGGTCTATGACTATATGGGTCTGTTTCGCCTTTCCAAGCGGACACCGCCCATGCACCGGCTTTGGATCCGTCCCCAGCCGATGCAGCCGAAAAGAATGCCGGACCCGGATAAAATCGCGGTCTACTGGCGTCCCAAACCCGGCGGCGGCTTTTCCGAAAACCACGAACTGCGGCTGTATCGCCCCGGCGACAGCCTGCGGCAGATCCATTGGAAACTATCATCGAAAACCGGCAAGCTGATCTACCGCGAGCCCATGGAGGTGACCAATAACCGGCTGCTGCTGTGGCTGATCCACGGCGGTCAGCCGGAGGAAATGGACCGAAAGCTGGGCAGGCTTCTGTGGCTCAGCGGTTTTCTGCAGCAACGGGGCGTTAAGCACGATGTGCTGGCCCACACCGCAGACGGTCAGCTCCTGTGGCACATTGGCTCCGTCCATACCTTGTCGGATGTGATGGATACCCTGCTGTGCCGCAAGCCCCTGCAGCAGGCTGCCGCGGCAGCCCCCAACGATGGCTCCCAATGGCATCTGTATATAGGAGGTGAAGCCCATGAAGCGCCGTGACCTCCTTTCGGCATCGCTGGATGCCCTTTTGGCAACCCTGATCGCTATCTCCGGCGTGGGCTGCCTGATCACCGGTATGAGCCTGGTGACAAATCTGGCATCTGTGGTGCTGACAGCTCTGGCCTTTGCCATACTGGCGGTGTTCTTGTGCCGCTTGCGTAAAAGTTGGATCTGGATTCTGGCAACGCTGCTGCTGGGCGGGTTGCTTTTGTGGAAACTGGATTTCGCGGCTTCCTTCTGTTCCCAGCTAAAAGAAATCCTTACCCGTTATCACAGAGTGTACGGTTGGGGTGTCCCACAATGGCTGGAACAATACGAATCCGGCAACGGTACACTGACGGCCTGCGCCATCGCCGCCGGCGCTGCCCTGGCCGCCGGCATCAGCCTGCAGAAAAACCGCTATTTGGGTGGGCTGCTGGCGCTGCTGCTGCCGGTGGTACCCTGCGTCGTCGTTACCAACACGCCGCCGGACGGGTTGTACTTATTCCTGGGCTTTTTCTGTATCGGCGTGCTGACGCTGACCTGGAACAGCCGCCGAATCGACACCCGGCAGGCCAATCGCCTGACAGCCATGGTGCTGATTCCCGTGATGCTCTCCAGCGCCCTTTTATTCTCCTGCAACCCCCAATCGGAATATGAGGAACCCAGCCGGGAAGACGGCGTGTTCCAGATGATCACCAACCTTGTAAACCGCCTTCCCTTTATGAATATGACTCCGGGCGATTCCGGTGTGACCGTACCTGTCATTTCTCCCCAGGAGGTGGACCTGTCCAAGACAGGCCCCAATGACGCGCCGGAATCGACGGTCATGGAGGTGCGGGCCTCTTATGACGGCGTGCTGTATCTTCGCGGCCGCAGCTATGATGTGTATACGGGTCTGCAATGGTCCGCTTCGTCCAGAACGGAAACCTGGGCCACTCCCGGCAAACCTTACCTGCTGGAGCAGAAACAGCGGGTCATGATTCATTCCCATGCCCTTACCTTGCAGCAGTATTTTCCCTATTACCTGTCGGAACCGGTATCGCTGGAGCAGGGTATTCTGCCCGGTAACAACACGGCGGACTATGCCTATACCGTTCTGCCCCAGCGGGCAGATTGGAAGATTCTCTGGAATGAAGCCTATGGCGATATGCCCGTCTGGCAGTTGGAAAATTTCGCTTCCAGCACCACCGGATTGTCCCGGTATCTGCTTCTGCCCCTGACCACTTCCCAGCAGGCGGACTTCCATCTGCTGCAAGCCGGCGTAACAAGCACTACCCAATCTGTTCCGGAAACGGTGGCGCTGATTCGGGATTACGTGGAACATTCCGCTGAATATGATCTTTCCACCGGCCATATGCCTTCCGATGCCCAGGATTTCGCCATGTGGTTCCTGCTGCGCGGAGAAACGGGCTACTGTGTCCACTTTGCCACGGCAGCCACAGTATTGCTGCGTGCCGCGGGCATCCCGGCCCGGTATGTGGAAGGCTATCTGACAGAAGTCAAAGCCGGAGAGAACGTGGTGGTCACCAGCGCCAATGCCCACGCGTGGGTGGAATATTATCTGCCCGATGTGGGTTGGGTGGTACTGGAAGCCACACCCAGCGATGGACTGTTGGTAACGTTACCCCCGGAACCCACAGAGCCCACCGAGCCCACACTTCCAACGCTGCCCACGGCGCCCACCTTACCCTCCATACTCCCGACGGAACCCACAGAGCCCACCGAACCGACGGAGCCTACCGATACAACAGAACCTACTGAGCCTACCGATACAACAGCGCCCACAGAGCCCACCGAACCAACCCAGCCTTCCGCCTCCACAGGACCGGCTACCACGCCCACAGATCCCCCACTTCCCCCGGATACCCCCGCGGAGCCCCGGGATTGGAGCGGTCTGCTGCGGGTACTCAAATGGGTAGCCCTTGGCTTGGCGGCATTGGCTGTGATCCTTGGCCAGTGGCGTTTGCGACTGTATCTGCGGCGAAAGAAGATGCTGGGAAGCGCCTGGCCTCAGGTGCTTCGGCGCTGGCGTTATGCCTGCCGCCTGGCAAGAATCTGCGGTCAGGAAGCGCCGTCTGAACTGGAAGCCCTGGCAAAAAAGGCAAAATTCAGCCAGCACACCCTGACGGGCAGAGAATTGCGGCAATTTGACCAACATACCGCCGCCTGTATTCGCTGTCTGCGGCAGCAACCCTGGCCCATGCGGTTGGTATACCGCCTGATTTTGGCCATTTGGTAAATAATAAAATCCATGGCAAGCTAGCTTGCCATGGATTTTCTCGCTTTTTTCTTACTCGACGCAGACCAAACCGCCATCCTTGACGGTAATGGTCATGCCGTGCTGCACATATTCCAGGAACTCATCGCCCAGGGAGTCCACAACGGGCATCGTCACGCCGTCAAGCCACACGGATGCCAGTATGGAACCGGCTGCTGCCAGGGAGTCGATGGGCTTACTGAACAGCATACAAGCCGGCTGCCGCTCCATGGCGCAGGCACAGTACAGCACCAGGCCGCCGGTGGTGGAGCCAATGGTCTGGGGCAGGCAGAGCGCCTTGCCGGCCAGCTCCTTGCCATGCAGATCAGCGTTATTCTGGTCGCCGCAGGTGGCTTTCTTGTCACCAAACTGCAGCGCGCCCTGGAAAGACGCCAGGGTATTGAAGCCAACCCGGGACACCACAGCTTCCGCCTTAACGGTGCCGGGAGCAATGACACGACCGGTAAATTCTTTCATGTTACTTGCCTCCCTTCGTGATCTTGCGGAGGATTTCCGCTTCGGTGTAGTACCGGGCGGTGGTGTAGGTACGCAGTTTGTTGGAGCAGGTCATTACATTCATGCTCTTGCACAGGGGATTGTTCATGTACATCAAGGGGCAAATGTAGCTGAGGATCACACCGGTAGCCTCCAGGCGCTTTGCGTACTCGGTGGCCTCGAAAGCTTTCTTTACAGCGGGCGCGGTGGTAAATACGGTGGGGATCAGCACCTTCTTGTTTCCGGACTCCTTCAGGCCCTTTTCTACGGCAACCGTCCAGTCGATCAGCTGCTGCAGCGACAGATGGGGGCAACCCACAAAGCACAGCTTGGGCTTGCCCTCGGGCTTTTTCCACATGACCGGGTAAGAAGCCTTTACCCGCTCCAGTTCCTCATCGTCAATCACATAGATCTGGGCGTTTTCCGCGATCAGAGCGGTGCCCAATTCCTTGGCCTCGGGGGTCAGATCCTCAATGTGATACAGACCCACGGCACCGTTACTGGCGGTGGCAGCGCCGAAATCCTTCAGATAGGCGCAGTTTTCATCGTTCAGCCCGGTACCCAGCCACTGGTTCATTCCGGTAATGTAGGGAACATCCTCCATCACCTTCATGCCGATGGCGGAGCCCAAAAGCTGGGCTTCCGGCTTGCTTTTGCATTCCACCTTGACAATCCAGGTAGCCTTGCGGCCCTCATCGGTCAGCAGGCCGAAATTGGGAACATAGCCGGCGATGGAGCCCATAATATCCATAATGCCGGAGTTGCGGTTGCACCGGGCGCCCAGCACGGAGTTGGCGTACACAACAGCGGAGGATTCCGCCCAGCTCAGCACCTCGCCCTTGCGGGGCTTATTGCCCATCTGGTCTAAGTAGCAGGCGCAGGAGAAGGCATCCTTGTCCATAAGGCCCAGCTGGTTCAGCTGCACTTCATAGCTTTCCTGGGTGGCATACATGATCTTGTTGAAAATGAAATTCTGCAGGAAATTGGCCGGCACATTCTTATCCAGAGGCCGGGGATCCACAGAGAACTTCTGCTGAGAGATGGCGCCGGCGTCGATCAGCTGCTGCATCAGGTCAAACACAGGCTTCATCATCTTCAGGCCGAAGGAAGTGACCAGATGGTTATAGGTAGAGGTCACAGGCACCATTTTGTCAGCGCCGAAGGCTTCGCCGTACATGACTAAGGTCTTCCAGACCTTAGCCATGGTCTCGCCCTGGCTGCCACCCAAAATGGCCTGCTGTTCGTCAGTTAAGTACATAAATCCATTCCTTTCTTATGTAGGATAAATTGTTGTTTACACTACGATGGTGCCGTAGGGCGGGGGCTTGCTCCCGCCCTACAATATCGCCATAGGGTGTATGTGTAAACAACCATTTACAGCTTCATACACACATCCCAGGCGCCCCAAATAACGCTTCTGAGGTTGCCCACCTGGTTGGCATCGCCCACGATGTGAACGTTCTTTGCCTTGGGCGCCAGAGGCTGGGGCTTGTAGCCCACAGACAAAATGACAGAATCCGCGGCAATTTTGTATTCCATGCCGTTCTTATCCTTGACGGTGACGCCATCCTCTTCGATCTTCACCACGCCGGTTTCCAGGTGAACGGGCACCTTGTTGGCTTCGAAGAAGTCACGCAGGAACGAGGTGTTGGCCAGGCAGATACCGGGGGTGGTGATCAGATCGTCCTGCATCTCCACGATGGTGGGCTTCTTGCCCTGCAGGAACAGCTCGTAGGCGATCTCGCAGCCGGTGAGGCCGCCGCCGATGATGGTCACATTCTCGCCAACCTCCGCCTTGCCCAGCAGGAAGTCCACAGCCTGAATGGCGCGCTCCACACCGGGAACGGGGATGCGGTTGGCCTTCGAGCCGGTGGCGATGATGATTTCGTCGGCCTTACACTCGTCCAGATTCTGCACCTCAGCGTTCAGCTTCACAGTAATATTGGGATACTTGGTGATCTCCCGGCGATACCAGGCGATCAGATCCCGGTCCTTTTCCTTGAAGGAAGGCGCCGCGGCCGCGATAAACACGCCGCCCAATTTATCGGACTTTTCGTACAGAGTTACCTTATGGCCCCGCTTGGCCAGTACAATGGCAGACTCCATGCCGCCGATGCCGCCGCCGATGACAGCGATATTCTTGGCCTTTTTGGCAGGCTTGATGTAATGCTTCTTGCTCTGCATGGTTTCCGCGTTCAGGGCGCAGCGGGCAAGACCCATGGTATCCTTCAGATCCTGGGTGTTGTAATGACCCTTGGAAGAAGAGAAGTTGAAGCAGCCGGCATGGCAGCAGATGCAGGGCTTGATATCCTCCAGCCGATCCTCCAGCAGCTTGGTGATCCACTGGGGATCCACCAGGAACTGCCGGGCTACGCCCATGCCGTCGATGCGACCCTCGGCAATGGCTCTGGCAGCGTCCTCCGGCTCCATACGGCCCGCGCAAACCACGGGAATATCCACAAATTTCTTAATATGCGCCACATCCTCCAGATTGCAGTTCTGGGGCATATACATGGGCGGATGGGCCCAGTACCAGCTGTCATAAGTACCGTTGTCGGCGTTGAGCATATCGTAGCCGGCATCCTGCAGATATTTGGCAGCCTTTTCGGATTCTTCCATGTCGCGGCCCATTTCCTTGGCATCCTCTCCGGGAACGATGCCCTTCTGGAAGCCCTTGAGCTTGGACTCCACGGAGTAGCGCAGGGAAACAGGGAAATCATCGCCGCAGGCGCCCTTGATGGCCTTGACCACCTCGGCGGCGAAGCGGTAGCGGGTTTCGAAGCTGCCGCCATATTCGTCGGTGCGCTTATTGAAAAATTCAATGGCAAACTGATCCAGCAGGTAGCCTTCATGGACCGCATGGACTTCCACGCCGTCCACGCCGGCATCCTTGCACAGCTTGGCGGTCTTGGCAAAGGCTTCAATGATCTCGTGGATCTGCTCGACGGTCATTTCCGGGCAGATAATATCCGGCGCCCAGCGGGCAGGCTGCGCCGAGGGAGAAGCCAGCTCATGGCTGGTGTCCAGGATGGGCTTGATGATGGCCCGGGTCAGCTTATTCTTGTGCAGAGGTCCCACCAACTCCGTGATGGCCCAGCTGCGGCCCATGCCCGCGGTAAGCTGAATAAAGAGCTTGGCGCCGGTTTTATGGATCTCATCCATAAATTCCTTCAGTTCCTCGAACATCTTGGGATTCTGCCACAGCCACTTGCCCCAGAAGGTGTCCCGCAAAGGTGCAATGCCGGGAATAATCAGGCCTACATTGTTCTGGGCCCGTTCCAAAAACAGCTTGGCAGCCTCCTTGTCGAAGCCACAGCCGGTCAGTTCGAACCAGCCGAACAGGGATGTGCCGCCCATGGGGCACATGACAATGCGGTTTTTGATTTCCACATTACCCACCTTCCACGGGGTAAATAAGGATTCATATTTGGCATCCATGGTGTTATCTCTCCTTTTTGTAGTTTTTCTATAGAAAATTATACTATTGTTTCTTTCCAAAGTCAACCAATGTCCACAATAACAATTGTTGACGATTCAATGACTTTCTGAAAATTTCCCCGTCTTTTCCCCGTCTGTCTATGGATTTTATCGAAATAATATGATAAAATGGAATAAATATATGCTTTTGGAGGTAACATATGCGCGGTATTCCTTCTTTGATTACGGATATCCGAAAAAGAGTGTTTTCGGAGGTTGCCCGGATGGCCTACGCCGGCAAGGGCTATGAATCCGCCAACGACCTGCCCTACATCATTGTCCCCGGCGACCGCCCCCTGCACCGGGAATCCGTATTTCTGGAGCGTGCCATCGCCGGCGAACGGGTGCGGCTTGCCATGGGTCTTTCCCTGCGGCCTGCCGACGGTCGGCATCTGGTCAGCGAAGGCATGGATGCTGCAGCGGTGGCGGAGCAGTACTACGAGCCGCCGCTGATCAATATCATCCCCTACGCCTGCCACAGTTGCCCCACCAACCAGTACAAGGTTAGCAATTACTGCCAAAACTGTCTGGCCCGTTCCTGTGAAAAGGTATGTCCCCGGGATGCCATCATCGTCCGCAATCACCGCTCCTACATCGACCTGGAAAAGTGTATTCGCTGCGGAAAATGCGCCAAAGCCTGTCCTTACAACGCCATCGTCCATCTGGAGCGCCCCTGTGCCGCCGCCTGCGGCATGGATGCCATCGGTTCCGACGAGCAGGGTCGTGCTGTGATCAACCAGGATAAGTCCGTAGCCTGCGGTCAGTGCCTGGTGAGCTGTCCCTTTGGCGCCATTGTAGACAAGGGGCAGATCTTCCAGGTGATCCAATCCATCCTTCAGGGGGATAAGGTGGTAGCCATTGTGGCGCCGGCTTTCATCGGCCAATTTGGCAAGCGCCCCACCCCCGGTAAGTTCATCGCCGCCATGAAGGTACTGGGCTTCCACCGCATTGTTGAGGTGGCCGTTGGTGCCGATATGTGTGCCATTGAAGAAGCCAAAGACTTCCTGGAAAAAGTACCGGCGCAGCAAAGCTACATGGCCACCTCCTGCTGCCCTGCCTGGCACTCCATGATCGAAAAGCTGTACCCCAGCGAAATGGGTAGCATCTCCATGACCCTGACCCCCATGGTGTTCACCGCCCGGCTGATGAAGAAAAAATACCCCGGCTGCAAAGTGGTGTTTGTGGGTCCCTGCGCCGCCAAGAAGCTGGAGGCCATCCGTTCCGACATTCGCTCCGATGTGGACTTTGTGCTGACTTTTGAAGAGCTTGCCGGTATGTTTGAAGCCAAAGAAGTGGATTTTGAAACCCTGGAACCCATGTACGACCTGAACGAAGGCACTGCCGCGGGCCGTGGCTTTGCCGTTTCCGGTGGCGTTGCCGGGGCGGTGGAGGATCTGATCCGTCAGACCAATCCCAATGTGGAGGTCAAAACCGCCCGGGCCGAAGGTCTGCGGGATTGCCGCAAGATGATGGCCATGGCCAAGGCCGGCAAGTACAGCGGCTATCTGCTGGAAGGTATGGGCTGTCCCGGTGGCTGTGTTGCCGGCGCCGGCACATTACTGCCTGTGGAATTGGCCGCGAAGGTGGTTCAAAATTACCAGAACGAAGCCCATTCCCACACTCCTCTGGAAAGCCCCTATCGTGACAAAGGCCACGAGCTGGATTGAGAAAGTAACAGTCCCCGGTCATCCGACCGGGGACTGTTCAGAGTGTCAAAAAAGGCCCAAACCGTCAAAACCAAGTTTAGCGGTTGGGCCATTTCCTTTTATGGGAATATCCATAACAGCAACTGACAAAGCCTCCCCCACAGCCAGGAAAATGCTTGCTTCGCAAGGGTTTTGACTTACTACGCAAACCAAAGGACTGCCGTACCCCTGTACGCCGACGCCTTTGGTTTGCTTGTCTTTGGGCCTTCCTTGACCTCTGCCAGTCTGTCAAAAAAGGCCCAAACCGTCAAAACCAAGTGCAGCGGTTTGGGCCATTTCCTTTTATTGGAAATGTTCGTTTATCAGGCAGTTCATTTCCAACATAATCGTAGGGCGGTGCGGTTGTAATCTGAGCGATCAACCGCGATTTACCCCTTACTGGATTTTTTCCAGAGGTGGGTGGATGTAGCGCTCGTGGCTTTCCGGCGCGGGACGGGCATGGACACCGGAAACGAAGCCCATCATGGCAAACAGGGACAAAATAGAGGTGCCGCCATAGCTGATAAAGGGCAGCGTCAGACCTACGATGGGCACCATGCCGATGCACATACCCACATTGATCACCATCTGGAAGATCAGCGCCGAGGCCACGCCGAAGCACAGCACTTTGCGCATATAGTCCGGACTCTTGTTGCCCACATGGATGCACCGGCCGATGATGGCCAGCAGCATCACGATCACCAAAATACAGCCCATAAAGCCCAGTTCTTCACCAATGGCGGAGAAAATAAAGTCGGTGTGCTGGGCAAAGAGGGCACCGGTCTGGGTGCGGTTGCCATTGAACAGCCCCTGACCCAGCAGACCGCCGCCATTGAGGGACAACTGGCTGCGCAGCAGATTGTACCGCTCGTTCATGCCCAGCGGATCAATGCTGGGATCGATCAGCACCAAAAAACGATTCCTCTGCCGCTCGGTCATCACATAGGTCCAAATCAAAGGTGCCACCGCCGCCACACCGCCGCCGGCCAGACAGAACCAAATCAGTTTTACGCCGCCGGCAAAAGCCATACCAATAAACACAAACAGGAAGATCAGCGACACACCCATATCGCCGGAAATGACGATATTCAATCCGGCCACCAGGCCCAGGTGCAGCACCATGTGCATCATGGACCAAGGGCTGGACACCCGGTTTTGGTGGGTCGCCATGACAGACGCCATAATCAGCACGAAGGTGATTTTACAAAGCTCCGCCGGCTGAATGGCCACCGGCAAAAAGGAAAAATCCAGCCAGCTTCTGTTGCCGGTGTCATAGTCCGTGCCGAAGGGGATCAGCATCAAAATCAGCACCGTATTGATGGCCACCAGCCAAATGCGATGCTCGGAGAAAAAGTCCACATTCAGCGACGAAATCACCCAGTAGACGCCCACACCCAAAATGATCGCAGCGATCTGGGTGTTCACATAGCTCATGGTATCACGGTAATTGGTGGAGCTGGCAATCATCAGGCAGCCGAAGGCGGAGGTGACCAGACACAGGATCAGCAGCACCATATCGCCCTTGCGGAAAAAGCTTTTCAAATTGGCAAGAAATTGGCGCATTTCACCGCCTCCTTTCTGCAAATTATCTTACCACACAAAAATGAACAAATAAACAAAAGGACACCGCGCGCCAGAGATTTTTTCAATCCCCGGCGCGTTGTCTTTGAAAAACTCGGAATCACAGGCCCGGCTATCAGAGCTCACCGCCGGACTTATGGGGCTTATGATGGCGGCGACGGTAGTGATGCCGATGATGGCTCTGCTTGGGCTTTTCTTCTTCTTTGGACACGGCTTTGGTTTCCCTGGCAGGCTTTTCCGCCGGTTTTTCCGGTTTCTGCTCCTTCTGGGCAGGTTTCTCCTGCTTCTGCTCCTTCTGTACCGGCTTTTCCGGCTCCGCGGGCCGTTCCTGCTTATTGCGGCGGTTACGGCGGCTCTTAGGCTGCTGAGCGGGTGCCTTCTCTTCCGGCTCGTCCACTACTTTCTCATCCCGATAGCGGAACTTAATAGGATCCAGCAAGGCATTGGGCAGCTCGATCTCCCGCTTGCGCACCCACTTGCCGTTTCCGGAAATGGGCGCCAGATCCGCCGGGATGGGCGGGTCTGTTTTCTTGGCCTTGCCGTTTCGCAAAATCGCGATGTCCTCGATGGCGAACTGACTGACGGTTTCGGGAGAACCCTCCATCTGCACCTTCACCTGCTGGCGCAGCAGCTGCACGCTCACCACAGTACCCCGACCCTCGGGCGTATCCACGAAGGATTCCTCCTTGGGCGTGCGGCGCAGCAGATCCTCATAGGCCTCCTGCTCATACTTCAAACAGCACATAAGTCTGCCGCAGGTGCCGGAAATTTTGGTGGGGTTCAGGGACAGATTCTGGGTTTTGGCCATTTTGATGGATACGGGCTGGAAATCCTCCAGGAAACTGGCGCAGCAGAAGGGCCGGCCACAGGTTCCCAGACCGCCCACCATTTTGGCCTTATCCCGGACGCCGATCTGCCGAAGCTCGATGCGGGTATGGAACACGGAGGCAAGATTTTTGACCAGTTCCCGGAAATCCACCCGCTCATCTGCGGTGAAGAAGAACAAAATCTTGCTGCCATCAAAGGCGCACTCAGCGGAAACCAGCTGCATATCCAGGCCATGATCCTCGATTTTCTGCAGACAGACCTCGTAAGCCCGGCGCTCCTTTTCCCGGTTGGCCTCCACGGTTTTTTCATCCTCAGCAGTTGCCAGCCGCAGGATGCTGCGCAGCGGCGCCACCACATCCCGGGCGGAAATGAAATGATTGCCGCCGGTGACGGTGCCATACTCCGGGCCCCGGGCGGTGTCCATGATCACATGGTCACCGGTGTGATACACAGCACCGGCAGGATCAAAAAAATAAACCTTCTGACCGGGGCGGAACTGGATGTCCACGACCTCCACCCGCTCCACCGGTGTATTTACAATTTCTTCCATTGGTTTTCTCCTTGTTTATGTTGAAACATCCCGGTATCCACCGGTATGCTCGGAATTTCAATTTTTCGTTGATCGTTCTGTTACAAATTTGATGTCATTCCCATCGGCAGATGGAAACGGTTCCAATTTTGAAGGGGATTGCCACACCGGTGACATAGGTCACCGGTTCACGATGACAGTTCTATCGGAGCGATAAGCCCCTATTTACAGCGCCCTTGCCAGCCAGCCGCAAATGGCCGCCACAGACACATTGGCATGGGCATACTCCATGGCTTTTTTTACGGTTTCCACCGCTGCGTTCCACTCCGCGGCGGTACGGTTTGGCGCCAACTGCGCGCTCAGCGGCGACAGTGCCGGAATCCCCATGCGGCAAGACAGGGCCCCTTCCAGGATCTCCATCCATTGTTGCCACTGCTCCAGCGCCTGTTCCCGCTTCCACTTTTCCATGGGAACCAGCACCTGGCTCAGCAGAAGCGGATCCCGGGCGCCGATCGCCCGGACAAATTGCGCCGTTACTTCGCTGGTCTGGGCAGAAAGCAGGGCCTTGGCCTGGCCCAGATAACCGCCGCTGCGGGCAATGGCACCGGCGATGGCCGCCGGCTCCGCCTGGGGAAATTCCCGGGTCAGCGCTTTCTCCAGCACATCCGGGCCCAGAGGCTGCAACCGCAGCTCCACACAGCGGGAACGTACCGTGGGCAGTAATGTTTCCGGATTGTCCGTCGACAGCAGAAATACGCCGTAGGCCGGCGGTTCCTCCAGAATCTTCAGCAGGGCATTTTGGCCCTCAACGCCCAAACTTTGGGGCAGAAAATAGATTTTACGGTCGCCCTCATTGGGGCGGATAAACATATCCTCCCGGACATCCCGGATGATCTTCACCGCCACATTCTTATGCTCCGGATCCTCCACCGTAATTACGTCCGGATGGGTGCGCGCCAGCACCTTCCGGCAGGCAGCGCATTGCAGGCAGGGTTTTTCCGCCTGCCCGCACACAAAGGCCGCTGAAAGGAGCCGGGCAAGGGTGTGCTTTCCCGACCCTGCCGGGCCGGAAATCAAGTAAAAATGGGATGCGCGGCCCCGGGCAAAGGCATTGTTCAGTTGTTCTTTCAAGCGGTCATTGCCCAGAAGCGGCTCAAATCCCATAGGTTCCTCCTTAAGTGTTTTACGCCCAAATCGCAGAGAGCATGGGAATGATCTGCTTTTTGCGGCTCATGACGCCGGACAGGAACACCGCGTTCTCTCTGGGCGCCACATGGAAGGCCTGCTGAATGATCTCATCATCTCCCACATAGACGATGTGGCTGCCTTCCATCAGCACATCGGTGATCATCCAAAGCATCAGGCTCTGGCCCCGGTTTTCCTTCACGCGGCGCATCTCCTGCAGGAATTCTTCCTTCCGGTTCAGCAGCGCGATACTGTCGACACAGGTGGTCTGGGCAATACCCAGACTGAAGCCGGCAATGTGGAATTCCTTGTAGTCCGAGCCGAGGATCTCTTCCGCCGTCTTGTTCAGGGAAGACGCGGAGAAAATCAGTTCACCCAGCTCCTCCAGGGATACATTGGCAATGCGGGCCATACGCTCCGCCATCCGGATATCCCGGGTGGTGCAGGTGGGCGGCTTGAACATGACCGTATCGGACAAAATAGCCGACGCCATCATGCCCGCCATTTTCGCCGTGGGCATCAAGCCCCGATCCTGGAACATACCGGCAATGATGGTATTGGTGGAGCCTACCGGCTCGTTGCGAACATAAATGGGGTTGTGGGTCTGAATATCCGCCAGGCGGTGGTGATCAATGATCTCCAAAATCTCCGCTTCCTCCAAACCCGGCACCGACTGGGACGCCTCGTTATGGTCCACCAGAACGATTTTCTTCCGCTTGGGCCGCAGCAAATGGTAGCGGGTCAAAATGCCCACAGCCCGGTCCTGCTCATCCAGAATGGGATAACTGGGATGGCGGTGCTTCAGCACCTGTTCTTTGATATGATCCACCCGATCCTCCAGATGGAAGCAAACCATGCCCTGGGTATTGCAAATGCGGCCAACGGGCGTAGCCTGGAACATCAGCCGGGCAGCCCGGTAAGCATCGAAAGGCGTGGAAATAACACAGGTGCTGGTGGGAATACCGCGCAGCTCCTCCGGCAGTTCCGTCTGGCACAGCACCAAACAGCACACATTCAGCTCCAGGCAGCGGCGGATCATATCCGGCTGATGGCCGCAGATGACCACAGATTGCCGGGATTGCACCATTAAGTTTTCCTGGGCCTGCGGCAGGGCAATGCTCACCTCTCCGGAAATGGTATCAATGTTGTCGCCGGCATCGTTCAGAACACGACCCTCCAGCACGGAGAGCAAATTAAACAGCGGCACCTCCCGCAGTGCGGCGGAATACACGATGGACATATTATAGCTGGCGATATCCGTCCGGGAAAGGATGCCAAACAGGGTGCCATCCTCCCTTGCCACCGGCAGGGCCGCAATATTGGGATACTTTTGGAACTCATTCCAGGCCCGGCTAATGGTGACACCGGTATCCAGAATGGGCGGCGTATCAAAATCCAGGTCCTTCACCTGGGTGAATACATTGTACATTCTCTGAGGCGGCTGGAAACCAAACCGATCCAGCACCAGCTGGGTTTCGTCGGACACAGGGCCCAAAATGGCCGCCTGATACTCCCGGTCGCCCAAGGCATTGCGCAGCGCGGCATAGGCCATTGCGGCCACCACGGAGTCCGTGTCCGGATTGCGATGACCGGTTACATATACAGGATCCATAGGCTACCTCCTTGTAAACATGGGAATGTTTCAAATTTTCGTTTGTCGTACTGTCTGCTGAACAACCGTAGGGGCGATGGTGACAGAGCGATAAACCCCAATTCGCGGTCATTTACTCTACTGTGATTTCGCCTGCCAGACTGCGGCTGAACAGCTCCTTGATCTGGGCCTGATCCATGCCCTGGCCGATGGCCCACATCAGCTTGGTCATGGCAGCTTCGGAGGTCATATCCCAGCCCTGGATCACACCCAGCTCCAGCAGCTTCACACCCACCTGATAAACGCCCAGATTAGCGCTGTCATACAGGCACTGGGTGGTGACCACCACACTGATGCCCTTGTCCAAAGCTCTGCGAATGGCATCCAAACCTTCGCCCAGAATATTCACGCCACCCAGACCGAAAGCCTCGATCACAATACCCTTATAGCCCATGGCGATGAGAGCATCGAAAATCCTGGGAGAAATGCCGGGGGTCAGCTTCAGCAAAAACACCTCGTCGCTGATATCCAGCTTCATCTGCGGATTTCCCTGCATTTTCGGCAGCATACTGCGGTCGACAGCCAGACCGGCATTGCTGACGGTGGCGGCATAGCGGGCATTGATGGACTCAAAAGCGGAGAAACCGGACGCCCGCACCTTCACCGCGCGGCAGCCCAGCATCACCTTCCGGTCGAACGCCAGAAAAATGCCGGGTTCTCCCGACGCGGCCATGGCAAAGGCGGTACGCAGATTATCCGGGCCGTCAGACAGCATATCAATCAGCGGCAGCTGGGAACCGGTGAACACCACGGGAATGTCCATGTTGGGCAGCATGAAGGTCACCGCCGAGGCGGTGTAGCCCATGGTGTCGGTGCCGTGGGTCACCACCATGCCGTCAAAGCCGTGGCGGTTATCAAAAATGCCCTGGGCAATGGTCTGCCACTCCACGGGACGGATGTTGGACGAGTCAAGGCAGATCAGCTCCCGCACCGTAATATCATAATAAGTACGAAGCTGGTCCATCTCCCGGTCAAACACCGCGCTGTCGGTCGGCGCCAGACCGTCTCCGCCGGGTTTGGAGGCGATGGTGCCGCCGGTGGTCAGCAGTAAAATACGTTTTTTTTCACTCATGGGTATACCTCCCCATAATTTATCAGTTTCTATTATATCCGTTCCTTTCGCAAATAGCAAGAAAAAACCGCAGGAAAAAATAAAATCTCAATTCACCAAAAAGAAAGCGGGAGCAAAACCCGTTTGCTCCCTTTTCAGGCTGTCAAAAAGTGGTAAATTTTCGTTTGTCGTTCTGTTGTGATTGGGAATGGGGCAAACCTATGGGGCGCCAGTGCAACACTACGACAAACCCCAATTTGAAGTTTATCGGCAGGCGCCTGCGCACAAACCCCGTTTGCGCCCGTTACTTTTTCTTCCAGTGGGTCTGCTGACGGTCTTTTTTCTGGCTTGCCCTCTTTTTCTGCTGTGTTTTCAGTTCGAGCAGGGCGCCAACGCCCAACAGAGCAGCCACGATCCCCACCACAAACCAGGGATCCTCCACCAATTTTGCCGACCAATCCTGACTGTAATAAACAGCCTTGGCCACAGTCACCACCGACCGGGCCACCACCAAAATGACCATTACCAGGCTACCAATGGCGATGCCTTTCCAGGGAATTTTTTTCATAGCGTTTCCTCCTTGATGCCATACAGCCGTTTGCCGTTTTCTGTGGTAATTTGCTGAATTTCCGCCACATCCATACCCCGGATTTCCGCCAGGCGTTCTGCCATGCGGAACAGAAACCCGGGGTGATTCCGCTTGCCCCGGAAGGGCTCCGGCGCCATGTAGGGACAATCCGTTTCCAGCACCAGCCGTTCCAGGGGGATGTTTGCCGCCACTTCCACCGCTTTTTTGGCGTTTTTGAAGGTTAAAACCCCGGTAAAGCCGATGTACCAGCCCCGTTCAATGAGCCACTTGGCCATTTCCAAAGACCCGGAATAACAATGAAACACACCGGTGACCATGGGAAATTCCGATACGATCTGCATACCGTCGGCATGGGCATCCCGCTCATGGACGATGGCAGGCAACCCCAGCTCCGAGGCCAGCGCCATCTGCATCCGGAAAGCGCGCTGCTGGAGCTCTCTGGGAATATCCTCGTAATGGTAGTCCAGGCCGATCTCGCCAATGGCCCTGACCTTGGGATTTTGTTTGCATAACATTCTGTATTCCTCAATGACCGCCTCATTGACTTCATCGGCCACATCGGGATGGGAGCCCACGGCGGCATACAGCCAGGGATACCGTTGGGCCAGGGCCACCGCGTTGCGGGATGATGCCAGGCTGCAGCCCGGGTTCATCACCAGGGAAAGCCCCTGCTCCGCCAGAGAAGCCAGCAGCGCGTCCCTGTCCTGGTCAAATGCCCGGTCGTCCAAATGGGCATGGGTGTCGAATAACATGGTATTTCCTCCTTGGTGAGATAACCGGTTGTTTACAGCGCCGCAGGCGCATCCCTTCTCCCCGGGAGAAGCGATTGCGGCTGCGCCGCTAATCGCATAAACAACCATTTATTTCAATAAACCACCGCCACCAGGCAGCCGTCGATTTCCTGTACCCGGCTGTCAGACAGCGAAAAATTCGTATGGGTTGGGTGAAGGCGGATCCCTTCGCCTGTCAATTTGGCGGTGGCTTCCTTCAGCACCCAAAAGGTCAGCAGGGCCTTGTTGGGATCTTCCGCCGCCTGCCACTGTACCAATTCCCCGGCAGAAAGAATCTTCTCCGCCAGATTGGGCCGAAGCGCCCGGTCCATTTCCTCCCCGTCAATGCCCACGGGACAATCTGCCAGCACGCAAAACGCATGACCCTTGGAGTGGGAAATGGAAAAATGCCAGGATGCATCCGGAAAATAGGGCTTTCCCATGGGGGTGACGGCAATAGCCGGCATTGTGCCGCCCACATACCGGCGGTACAGCTGGGACAGCAGGACCCGGCCCATTTCATGACCGTTTTTTCCCTCCAACCGTCGCCAGGCCAGATATATGTTCGCCATGCTCCACCTCCTCAGATAAATAGTTGTTTACACATACACCCTACGGCACCATCGTAGTGTAAACAACCATTTATCTTAAGTATACCCCCGAAATGGGCGGCTGTCAACTTGTCATATTCCCCAGCCGGGTCACATACACTGCACAAGACAGGAGGGATGGACATGGCAGAAGAACGGATCATGCCCCATAAATTGACCCTGACAGAGCGGTCATCCATGACCATGACCGGGGTGAGCGAGGTGATCAGCTTTGATGAAAATACCGTCGTGCTGAAAACCGGCCTGGGGGATTTGGTGATTCACGGGCAAAATCTGCAGCTGAAAAGTCTTTCTCCCGAGGGTGGCCAGGTGGCAGTGGAAGGTACCATTTCCGCCTTTCTCTACGCGCAAAGCAAAAAGGGCGGCGCTTTTCGGCGTCTGTTCGGATGACCGCCCCGGCTCTGGCCGCCGGGCGGTTTCTCACCGCCTGCGGCATCGGCGCGCTGCTCGGTCTTTTTTACGGTTTTCTGCGGCCCCTGCGACCCCGGCTGACCCATTTGGCGGATTTGATTTTTCTGTTGGCCGCCGGCTACGCCTGGCTGTATGTGGGCTTTGCGGTATGCCGGGGAGATCTGCACCTGGGCTGTTTCGCAGGCCTGGCGCTGGGTGGAATTTTGTGGGAGAAAACCGTCGGAAAAGCACTTCGGCCCGGTTTTTTCGCTTTTTGGCGTTTTTTCGGGTTGCCGTTGAAAAAATTTTCGCGATTTTTTCAAAAAATATGCAAAAAACTATTTGCAATCCGGAAAAAATGGGTTACAATACAATGGAGTAATAGTTGTCATAACACACGACAATTCGGAGGTAACCCCCATGGCAAGAAGACCCGTAAAGCTGGTATTTCGCAGCAACCCCATTATCATGACCATCGTGCTGGTGGCCATCATCGTCGCCACCGTCGCCGTGGTAACGCTGCACGGCTCCCTGGAAGAAAGCAAGCGCCAGTATGAGCAGCTGAGAACCCAGGCTGCCGAGCTGGAAGCCGAAAACGAAGAATTGGTTTCCGACATTGAAGGTCTTGGCAGTGTGGACAGCGCCAAGGAGATTGCCGAGGAAGAGTTGGGTCTTGTGGACCCCGACACCGTTGTATTTACCCCGGCAACTGATTGAATTTGGAAGGAAGCATTTTAATCTATGGAGTTAACCGTTGGAGCCATCTTAGAAGGAAAAGTAAAGTCTATCACCAATTTCGGCGCCTTTGTGTCCCTGCCCGAGAATAAGACCGGTATGGTACATATTTCCGAGGTCGCCAACGCCTATGTCAGCGACATTCGCCAGCATTTGACAGAAGGTCAGGATGTAAAGGTCATGGTCATCGGCCTGGAAAACGGCAAGGTAAACCTATCCATCAAGCGGTTGCAGCCCAAGCAGCCCCGGGAAAACGCCCCCCGGCAAGAGTTCAAACCCCGCGGCGACGCCCGTCCTGCCCAACCCCAGAATGTCCGGCCCGTCACACCGCCGCCCGCTCCCAAAACCGCCGACCAGCTTTTTGAAGAGAAGCTGAAGGCGTTTATGGCAGAGTCCGACTCCAAAATCGCTTCCTGCAGGCAGTACGACCAGCGTTCCAAAGGACGCAGAAGATAAAACGCACAAAGGGCTGCTCCGCGGCCCTTTTCGTATACACATTTATGTAAGATGAATTGTTGTTTAGGGTTTCAATGAGGGAACACCCAAAGCCTCCCTTTGTGCTGTAAACAACCATTAATCTTTTCAAAGGAGCATCCTATGGCCAATGTAGTAATCACCGGCGGAAGTCGGGGCATCGGCGCAGCAGCGGTGGAACGATTCGCCGCCCGCGGGGACAAGGTGTGGTTCCTCTACGAAAAAAATCATGACGCCGCCCGGTCCGTCGCCGAAAAAACCGGCGCCACGCCCATCTGCTGCGATGTGGCGGACGGTGACGCGATTCATGCCGCCTTTGGGCAGCTCCCGGATGTGGACATCTTGATCTGCAACGCCGGAATCGCGCTTTTCAGCCCCATCAACACCACCGGGCAAGCCCAATGGGACCGGATTTTCGATGTGAATGTGAAGGGCGTCTATCACTGCGTCAATGCGGCTTTGCCATTCTTTTTGAAAAAGCAGGCAGGCTGCGTCATCACGGTTTCCAGTATGTGGGGGCAGGTGGGCGCCAGCTGCGAAGCTGCCTACTCCGCCACCAAGGGCGCCGTCATCGCCCTGACCAAAGCTTTGGCCAAGGAGCTGGGTCCCAGCGGCATCCGGGTCAACTGCGTTTCTCCCGGCGTGATCCTGACGGATATGTGCGCCGGCCTGGAGCCGGAGCTTTTGAGCAGCCTGGCCGAGGATTCCTGCGTTGGCCGTAACGGCAAGGCAGAGGATGTGGCTCAGGCCATGCTCTACCTGGCGGATGCCGCCTTCGTAACCGGACAAATTCTGCCTGTCAACGGCGGATTTATAATATAAAAACTACTTTCAAAGGAGAGAAACATAAAATGAGAATTGCGATTGGCTGTGACCACGGCGCTATTGAGCTGAAAAACAAAGTGGTTCTGCATCTGCAAAGCCGTGGCTTCCAGGTGGCGGACTTTGGTACCCACACCTCCGAAAGCTGCGACTATCCCGAATTTGCCGGCGCTGCCGCCATTGCCGTTGCCCGCGGCAACTGCGACAAAGGCATTGTGCTTTGCACCACCGGCATTGGCGTTTCCATCTGCGCCAACAAGGTTGACGGCATCCGCTGCGCCCTGCTGAGCGATCTGAAATCCGCGGAAATGACCCGTCTGCACAACGACACCAACATGATGGCGCTGGGCGCCGGTATCGTGGCCGAAGATCTGGCCATCCAGATCGTGGACAAATGGCTGGACACCCCCTTCTCCGAGGAACCCCGCCATCAGCGCCGTATCGACAAAATGATGGCTCTGGAAAACAACCATTGATGCAAAAAACCTGTCGCCTATGCGACAGGTTTTTTATTCAGGCTTCATTCAGTTCCCGCCAGGTCAGGCGGCGTACACCCTTGCGGTCGTACCGGGCAAATACGATGATATTGATCAGAAGGCAGCTGCCCAGGGCCAACGCCGCCTGCAGCGCCAAATTCTTCACACCGGCCCAAAGCAGATCCATCAGCTCCAGCTCTGCAAAGCCGGCGCTGCGGACGGCCATAATCACCAGCAGGGTCAGACCCAGTATGCTCCACACCGCGCCGGCTACCTGCTGCATAAAGCGCCAGGATTCCGGACTTGCCATCCCCCAGCGGAAGCGATAGCCGGTGGTGTAGTTGGCCTCCTTTGGCGACAGCAGGAAATAGTGCAGACCCAAAAACAGCAGCACCACAGGGCCCAGCAGCACAGATATCCGCACCAGCGCCGGCGCATGGCTCAAAAGCCCTTCGAGATCCGGCAGAAGCTGGGCGATATCGACGCCATCCATCAATTCCTTGATATTTTCTATGGTCAAATCTATGGTCATAGCTTATTTCTCCTCCAGGAAGCGGCTGACCTCCCGGACAAAACTGTTCACATCCTGGAACCGGCGATACACGGAGGCAAACCGGATATAGGCCACCTCGTCCAGCGGCTTGATTCGCTCCATCACCATTTCGCCCAGCTTATCGGTGCTGATTTCCCGCTCCAGCGTGTTCTGGATATTCTGCTCGATCTCCGTGGTAATGCGGTCCAGATCGGAAATGTCCACCTTTCGCTTGTCGAAAGCCCGAATCATGGAATTGAGGATCTTATTCCGGTCAAAATTCTGCCGGCTGCCATCCCGCTTGACCACAATAATAGGCAAGCTTTCCACCATTTCATAGGTGGTAAACCGACGCTGGCATTTCAGACATTCCCGGCGGCGACGGATATTCTGACCGTCTTCGGAACGGCGGGAATCCACCACCTTGCTTTCCAGGTCACCACAGAATGGACATCTCATGGAAATTTGCCCCCTTTTACATAATATAGATAATTATACCAAAACTTTTCTGTCCTGTCCACCCCTTTTTTCTTGCTTTTTCCATGGCTTTGGGGTAAAATAACGAAAATTGGGGTTTATCGTGGAGTTTGAAAATGTCATGTAGGGACCGGCGTCCTCGACGGCCCTACCGCGAAGCGGCATTTTTACAAATGTTCCCATAGAATGCAGCAAAATTAGCCTATCGAGGTCAAATTTTGCCGAAGGACCGTCGAGAACGCCGGTCCCTACAAATGCATCCCCGCAGCGAT
>JAZOBI010000026.1:0-11259 GCA_045595885.1 Faecousia sp.
CCATGATGTTCCTCCTTGATCTTAGCCTTCCGTAACACCGGGATCTTCCGCTACCTGTGCCACCGCTGTGGCAAAGGCTTCGCAGGCAGCGGCGCAGGCGGATTGGGTGCCTGTGAGCAGACCACCGCCAAAGTTGGTTTCGCTTGGTGGCGCGTAAAATTTACATAACTTTACATCCGAGGCTTTCAACGCCGCGTCCAGCCCCACCATGGCCTCCAACGGCGGCGCAATCAGGTAGGCCAGGGCGCTGCCTGGCGTCACACCGGCTTCCGCGGCCAGGAAACTGCCGCAACTGCTGACAGTATGGGAAAGATAGGGAACATCCTGCGCTTCCTCAAAGCCAACGCGCTGCAGCGCTGCCCGGACGGCGGCCATTCCGCTGCGCATGGCGCCGGGGGTGGCGGCGGAGAGGATGCCGATGACCTCGCCTGCATGGGGCGTGGAAGCATTGGCGGCGCCGGCGTAAAAACTTCGACCGTAGGAAACGGTTACATCAGCGGCCTTGGTGGCTTCGTCCAGAGCGATATAGGTGGCGTCGTCACAATCTGTGGTGATCAGCCCCAGGGAGGGCGTTTTTCGGGGAATGCCTAAACTGTCGCACAGGGACGGGGCAGCATTGGGAATATACTGCACCGCCAAAATTTTCACCGGGATCATTGGGCATTCTCCAGGTAAAGACCTACGCCGGAAACTTTGCGGCGCAAAATGGTTTCGATCAGTTCCGCGGCGTAGGCGCCGGCTTCCACAGCCGGTGTGCCCTGGGCGTGGATGTTGCTGATGACTGTGCGGCTGGATTCGGAAACGCCGGTGTGGGGCTTGTAGGTGATATAAATGGACATACTCTTATCGGTCACCAGGCCGGGGCGCTCACCCACCAGCACGGCAACCAGTTCGCAGCCGGTGATATCCCCGATGGCATCGCCGGCGCCCACACGGCAATAGCGCACAAAAATATCCTTGCCGGTGAGAATATTCCTGGCTCGCAGACCATCTTTCAGAGCTTGCAGGCAGTCCATGGCATTGGCCTCAATGGCGGCAGAGGAAAGACCGTCGCCAATGACGATCTGCACCTTGGGCGGCGTGTCGATGACACCTTTGATGGCCTTGGCGTTGTGCTCGTCGAAGCAGCGACCCAGATCGGGGCGGGTCAGGTATTCATCCTTGCTGTCACACCGGGTCTTGGTGGGAAGCAGGTCGTATTTTTTGGCGAATTCTGTGTCCACTTCGGAAAATACGGAGTCCTGGGCGGCGGCATGGTCCGCCCGGAAACGGAGCATGGTCAATGTTTTGTACCGGGGACCGGCTTTGCCGCAGCCCAATCGGGCAGGGGTGCGGGCTTTCATTTTGGCGAAGCGCTCTTTGTTGGCAGGATTTTCTGTCAGATAGAGCTTTCGCAGATCCAATGCGGTGATGTCGGGAACGAAATCCCCATCCTGATAATCCGGTGTTTGTTTTTGGGGGTTGGGGGTGGTGGCATGGTAATCCGAGGACTTCACCTGGGGTTCCATTTGCCCCAGGATCTCCGCCACCAGAGCAGTGATTTCATCTTTATTCATGGTTACCTCCTTGGGAAGATAAATGGTTGTTTACACATACACTCTACGGCACCATCGTAGTGTAAACAACAATTTATCTCATTAAAACAGCAAGCTGGAGCCGTCGCCGGCCTTTTGGGTCAATTTTCCGTTTTCTGCAAAGCCCTGTTTTTCCAGCCAGCGCTGGAATTCCGGGATGGCGGTCTTGCCGGTGATTTCCCGCAGGGCGGCGGTTTCCCGGAAACCGGTGGTTTGATAGTTGAGCATGATATCGTCGCCGTGGGGAATACCCATGAAATAGTTGCAGCCGGCCAGTGTCAGCAGGGACGCCAGATTCTCGATATCATTTTGGTCGGCCTTCATGTGATTGGTATAGCAGCAATCGCAGCCCATGGAAATGCCGGTGAGCTTGCCCATGAAATGATCTTCCAGACCGGCTCGGGTGACCTGCCGGGCATCATACAGGTATTCCGGGCCGATGAAGCCAACCACGGTGTTGACAAGGAAAGGCTGGAACCGCTTGGCAAAGCCGTAGCACCGGGCTTCCATGGTGACCTGGTCGGTGTTGTGGTGGGCATTTGAGGAAAGTTCGGAGCCCTGGCCGGTTTCAAAATACATCACATTGGGGCCTTCGGCGGTGCCTTCCTTTAGCAGAAGCTGCCGGGCTTCTTCCAGTGTGGCGGCGGAGAAACCGAAGGCTTCGTTACCCTTTTGGGAGCCGGCGATGGATTGAAAAATCAAATCGCAGGGAGCGCCGGCCCGGACAGCTTTCATTTGGGCGGTGACATGGGCCAATACGCAGATCTGGGTAGGAATAGCCCAATGCTCTTTGATTTCCTGGAAACGGCGCAGGACTTTACCCACCTGTTCCGGAGAGTCGGTGACGGGATTCAAACCGATGACCGCGTCGCCGGCGCCGAAGGAAAGACCCTCCAGTACCGAGGCGGTGATGCCTTCCGGGTCGTCGGTGGTGTGGTTGGGCTGCAGGCGGCAGGACAGGGTGCCGGGCAGGCCAATGGTGGTGTTGCAATGGGCGGTAACCGTGATTTTTTGGGCGGCGTAGATGAGATCCAGGTTGCTCATCAGTTTGGCAACGGCGGCCACCATTTCCGAGGTCAGACCACGGCTCAGTTTTCGGATGTCGTCACCGGTGGTGGATTCGGAAAGGATCCATTCCCGCAGGTCGGCCACGGTCCAGTTCCGGATTTTTTGGTAAACCGCTTCGTTTACATCATCCTGGATGATGCGGGTGACCTCGTCTTCCTCGTAGGGAACCGCCGGATTTTCCCGCAGATCGGACAGCAGCACGGCGGAGAGAACCACCTTGGCCGCCACACGTTCCTGGGCGGATTCGGCAGCGAGCCCGGCCAGACGGTCGCCGGTTTTTTCCTCATTGGCTTTGGCCAGAACGTCTTTCAGAGAGGAGAATTGATATGTCTTGCCGAGCAGGGTTGTTTTCAGTTTCATAAATGCCTCCTTGGTAAGATAAATTGTTGTTTACAATTCCAAAGCCCTCTCCTTGAGGAGAGGGTGGTCCGTAGGACCGGGTGTGGTGTAGCCGCGACAGCGGCGCAAAATATGAGGATAACGGCTGCTTTGCAGCCTACACCTCATCAGTCACCTTCGGTGACAGCTTCCCCTCAAGGGGAAGCCTTGGCTACGCCAAACAACAATTTATCTGTTTAATATCAATGTTTTCACCACTAGGGGAAGGGCAGTGGAGATGGGCGCGCCCACGTCCAAATAGCTGTTTTCCTCCAGGCGAACCCGGTCGATGCAAAGAATGGGTTTCTCCGGGGAAACACGCAGCGCCAGAGCGTGTCCCAAAG
The DNA here is from genome assembly GCA_045595885.1 of Faecousia sp. Taxonomy (GTDB): domain Bacteria; phylum Bacillota; class Clostridia; order Oscillospirales; family Oscillospiraceae; genus Faecousia. Next base: position 3,365 of record JAZOBI010000026.1, read on the forward strand.
CCTTGGCCACATCTGCTTCCAACGCCGCAAATATGGGCTGGTTGGGCCAGGTATGGGCGATTTTATCTGCCAGGGCCGTAATCTCGTGATAAGGGGCAGCAGACATTCCGGGTAACGCCAGTACGCCGGGGGTATCCAATTGCGCCAGGGCAGATATTCGGCTGACCACCGGCAGGTTTTTCAGAGGGAAGTCAATGTTTCGGTAAAAAACAGTGCTGCCGGAAAGCTGGGTGGCGTGGCTGCCGGCGCCGATGACGGTGGCCCGGATGGTTTCGCTGCCCAGACGGTAGGGCCCACCGCACAGACGGCTGCGGCGGATGGCCTTTCCCAAAATGGGGCCAATGTCACCGAAGGAGCGTGGGGGATGGTCCTTTTCGATACAATCGGCCACGCCGCCGGAAAAGGAGATCACGGTGTCAGCGGAGGACGGTACCCACATGGGTCCGGCTTCCTTGGTCCAGAGCTTATCCAACAGATCTGTTTTCTCCCGTAATCCTGCGGCCATCTCCAATGCGGATGTCAGGGTTTCCACCAGACTTTCCAGGAGCTTGGTTGCGGGGATCTGTCCAACCCTTGCGTGAAAAATTTCTCGCAAAACCGGGGAAATATAGGAGATGGCTCCCTGCGTGTCGAATCTCAGCAGTCTGCCGCCCACATTCAGGCAGCCGGTGGCGGTGATGTGTCCGTTTTCGATCAGCGCCAGATTGCTGGTGCCGCCGCCGATGTCCATGTGCAGCACGGTTTTCCCGGTTTCGGCGGAGAACTGGACAGCCCCGGCACCTTTGGCAGCCAGCACGCTTTCCAGGTCGGGACCTGCGGTGGCCACCACGAAATCACCGGCAAAATCGGATAAATTTTGCAAAACAGCGGCGGCATTTTCCTTGCGGCTGGTTTCTCCGGTGATGATGATGGCGCCGGTGTCCACTTGCTGCCGCTTTGTGCCGGCGGCCGCGTATTCAGCCGTGACGATGCGTCGAATGGCTTCCCCGTCTACCAGATCGCCATGCAGCAGCGGCGTGAAATGGATGGGGCTTTTGTAGAGGATCTTTCTCTGGTAGATCTCCATTTCCGGCACAGAAAAGGCGGAAGCTTTGTTCTCGATCACCAATTCGGAAAGGATCATTTGTGTGGAAGTGGTTCCCACATCCAATCCTACGGAAATAAGCCGATCAACCATGACCCATTACCTGATGGAGAACTTGGCGGACATGGTGGGCTTCCGGTTTCACCGGGTTGGTGGCGCAGCAGGGGTCTTCCAAAGCGGCGGATACGATGGCTTCCAGCTTTTCCCGCAAAGTGGCCGGCGGGATGCCCGCTTCGGCCAGAGTTTCCGGCAGCTGCAATTCCCGGCGCAGCCGCAGAAGGTGGCTGCGCAACGACCGCATGGCCATGACATCGGCGCCGCTGCTGAGCCCCAGTTGCCGGGACAGGGCGGCGTAACGATGCAATGCCTTTTCTCCGTTGATTTCCAAAACCGCGGGAAGCAGAATGGCGTTGAGCCGGCCGTGGGGTGTGTGAAATTCACCGCCCAAGGCATGGGAAATGGCGTGGCACAGACCCAAACCGGAAGCGGAAAAGGCCATGCCGGCCATGGTGGCGGCGGTGTGAATCCTTTGCCTTGCGGAAGGATCTCCGGCAAAGGATTTGGGTAGCTGAGAAAAGGCGGCATTGAGCGCATCGGCAGCCAAAGAGTCGGAAATGCGCCCTGCGCCGGTGGCTGCCCAGCTTTCCACAGCATGGGAGATCAAGTCAAAGCCGCCGTCAGCAATCAGGTTCCGGGGCAGGGTGGTCAGCAGGTTACTGTCCAGAATTGCCATATCCGGACGAAGCTGATCGTCCACCAGAGGGTGCTTCACACCATTATGGGTCAAAATGGCGAAATTGGTCACTTCGGAGCCAGAGCCGGATGTGGTGGGTACCGCGATGAGTTGGATCGGCAATCCGGAAAAATAGACCATGGCCTTGGCGCAATCCATGGCGCTGCCGCCTCCCAAAGCCAGAACGGTGTCCGGCTGAAAAGTTTTGACGGCCCGGGTGCCTTCCGCCGCCAGGGAAACCGAAGGGTCGGGTGCTACCCTGGCAAAGACTTCCGTGGTTGCTGCCCCGGAAATGTGGGCGATATGATTGACGGTGCCGTTTTCGAAGAAGAAAGGGTCAGATACAATGAAAAGGCGCTTTATGTGTGATTCAGCCAGGACAGACAGACTGCCCGGACCGGAAACGATATTGGTACTGCAGAAAAACTGTTCCATAATTCCACCTCGGGCATAGTGTTTCCCAAGATAAGAAAATCATGTATAGTGAGATAAATTGTTGTTTGCACATACACCCTACGGCACCATCGTAGTGTAAACAACAATTTATCTTTTATAAAGAAAAAAGTTGTAGGAATTTCAAAACAAATGTGCTATGATATAGAAAAGGAGGTGGCGGTATGCGGATTTTGGGAATCGACCCGGGGTATGGAATCACCGGTTTCGGTTTAATTGAAACTGAACGTGGGCAATCCCGGCTTCTCAGCTGCGGCGCCATCACCACACCGCCAAACACGGACTTTTCCTGGCGGCTGGAGATCATTTATAACGATATGGTGCAACTTCTGCAGACTGCGAAGCCCGACGCCGTGGCCATTGAGGAATTGTTCTTCGGGCAGAATGTTACCACCGGCATTGGCGTGGCTCAGGCCAGAGGCGTGGTGCTGCTGGCCATTCAGCAGGCGGGTCTGCAAGTGACCTCCTATAAGCCCATGCAGGTCAAGCAGGCGCTGGTGGGTTATGGAAACGCTACCAAGCATCAGATGATGGATATGACCAAGCGGCTGCTGCACCTGAATGAAATGCCCAAGCCGGATGACGCGGCGGATGCCATCGCCATCGCCCTGTGCCACGCAAGATCCAGCACATCGCTGCTGGCAAAAGCGACACAAGAACGATAAGTGGTTGTTTACGATATAACCCTCCCCTTTGGGGAGGGGGGCCGCTTGCGGTGGGTGAGGTGTGAACTGGCCCACAATTTCAGGGGATGGAAGGTGCATACTGCACCTCATCCGTCAAAAATCAAAGATTTTTGCCACCTTCCCCAAAGGGGAAGGTTCGCGCCTGCGGCGCTGTAAACAACCATTTATCTCACAAACGATTTAGGAGGTTTCCTTATGATCTATTATGTTTCCGGGCCGGTGACTCTGTTGGAGCCGGGCTTGGCTGTGATTGATTGCGGCGGCGTGGGCTACGGCTGCCGGGTAACGGCCTATACGGCGGCTCAGCTGAAATTAAACCAGCCGGCACGGCTGTATGTGACCGAATCCATCCGGGAGGATGCCTTTGACCTGTATGGCTTTATCAGCAGGGAAGAGCAGCGGTGCTATGAACTGCTGACTTCCGTCAATGGCGTGGGTCCGAAAGCTGCCATATCGATCCTTTCCGCAGGACCACAGAATTTCACCCTGGCGGTGATGACCGGCGACGAAAAACTCCTGACCGCGGCCCAGGGCATCGGCAAGAAGATCGCCCAGCGCATCATTCTGGAGCTGAAGGATAAAATCGGCGGCGGCAGCGTGGAACTGGACTTCTCCACCGGCCCGGCGGTTGCCGCGCCTGCGGCCCAGGGCGGCAATGTGGCATTGGCCAGAGCCGCGCTGCAGGAGCTGGGCTACAGCCCTGCTGAGATCCAAACCGCCCTAAAGGGTGCGGATCCCAACGCTACCACCGAAGAACTGGTGCGCCATGCCCTGCGGGCAATGGTGATGAAGGGCTAATTATGGACTTGCCAAAACGGAAACCAAACCGTTTGCCATGTTTTGATTACAGTACCCCCGGTGCCTATTTCGTGACAATTTGCACGGTTAATAGAGAGAAAATGTTCTGGAGGAGGGGAGGGGCGGATATTATCCGCCCGGAAAGCGTGCCGTTATCTAGCGTTGGGAGAATTGTGGAGCAAGGAATTCAAAATATCCATACTCATTATGACAGTGTGTTGGTTGATAAATATTGCATTATGCCAGATCACGTTCATTTGATTCTGTTGATCCAATCGAATGTTGACGGGCGGATGATATCCGCCCCTACGATATCTACGGTAGTGGGCTCCATGAAACGGTGGGTCTCACGGCAAGTGGGACAGGCTGTTTGGCAAAAATCTTTTTATGACCACGGCATCCGGAATCAACAGGACTACCTACAGATTTGGGAATACATCGAAAACAATCCGGCACGATGGAAAAAGGATTGTTTCTATGAGGAGGAATGATCATGAAATGTCCACATTGTGAAAGAGAAATGAAGAAAGGGTATTTCCGCCACGTAGATCAGCCTGTTCAGTGGATTCCGGAAGGCAGCAAGCCCTCTATTTGGAAGACCGGTATTGCAGAAGGCGCTGTTGTGGTTAGTGAGGAATCCTTTTGGAAAGGCTATCGCGCTGATGCTTTTTATTGCGCGGCTTGCAAAATCGTAATTGTACCCGTTAAATGATAAAATGGGGCGTCGAGGTCGCCGCCCCCTACAAAGAGGAGCAGAGTATGAGTTTGGAATTTAATCAGGAATTTGATACTTCTCCCATCATTTCGCCGACTTTCGTGCCGCTGGATGCCGGTGAGGTGGGGCTGCGGCCGAAGCTGCTGAGTGACTACACCGGTCAGGAGAAGGCCAAGGGGAATTTGTCTGTTTACATTGAGGCGGCCCGGCGCAGAAATGAGCCGCTGGATCATACCCTGCTTTACGGCCCGCCCGGCCTGGGCAAGACCACGCTGGCCGGTGTTATCGCCAACGAAATGGGCGCCGGTATCCGCATCACCTCCGGCCCGGCCATTGAAAAACCCGGCGATCTGGCGGCGCTTCTGACCAACCTGAATCCCGGCGATATTCTTTTTACCGACGAAATACACCGCTTAAACCGGGTGGTGGAAGAAATTTTGTACCCCGCCATGGAGGATTTTGCCATCGATATCATCGTGGGCAAGGGCCCTACCGCCAATTCCATCCGACTGGATCTGCCAAAGTTTACCCTGGTGGGCGCAACGACCCGGGCCGGTCAGCTTTCCGCCCCGCTGCGTGACCGCTTTGGCGTCAGCTTGCGGCTGGAACTGTACACGCCGGAGGAACTGGCACGAATCGTCACCCGCAGCGCCACCATTCTGGGCATGGAAATCGACCCCGAGGGCGCCATGGAGATCGCCAAGCGCAGCCGCGGTACGCCCCGCATCGCCAACCGTTTCCTGCGAAGGGTAAGAGATTTTGCCATGGTTTTAGGCGACGGCACCATCACCAAAGAAGCGGCCGATTTGGCACTCAGTCGCCTGGAGGTGGACAAGCTGGGTCTGGACAACATCGACCGGCGGATGCTGACGGCCATTATCCGCAACTACGGCGGCGGCCCTGTGGGTTTGGAAACCTTGGCGGCCACCATTGGCGAGGAGGCGGTGACATTGGAGGATGTGTATGAGCCGTATCTGATGCAGCTGGGTTTCCTGACCCGGACCCCCAGAGGCCGCTGTGTGACCGCTTTGGCCTATGACCATCTGCATATTCCCTATGATGGGCAGGTGCAATTCCAGATTTGAGGGTTTCTTGCCAAATAAAATGGTATTTTTTGCAAGAAAAGTATGGTTTTAGGATTGACAAATGTTTTTTGCGTGATATAATTCGAGAAGTGGCTCGTCCACAAAATATTCACAAACTCCGGGTTGCAACGATACTTTTTTCGGTGGCGTCCACGGGGGAACTAACCGAAGAGAGGTAAAAAACATGTACGAAGATAAGAATTTGGTTTGCAAAGAGTGTGGCAATGAGTTCGTGTTCACCGCTGGCGAACAGGCTTTCTATGCTGAGCGCGGCTTCCAGAATGAGCCCCAGCGCTGCAAGGCTTGCCGTGATGCCCGCAAGAACGCTACCCGCGCTCCCCGTGAGTTCTTCACCGCTACCTGCGCCCGTTGCGGCGGCGAGGCTAAGGTTCCCTTCGAGCCCAAATCCGACCGTCCCGTGTTCTGCAGCGAGTGCTTCGCTCAGATGCGTAACGAGGGTTAATCAAAACCAAAAATACAGGAGATGCCGCAAGGCATCTCCTTATTTTTTATTGCGTTTTGTCATTGAGTGTGTTATTCTTTGAGAAAAGGAGGAATGCCAAATGAAACAGAAACTTCTGGTATTGACTGCGTTGGTTTTGGTGCTGTGTATCATGCTGACCGGCTGCGGCGTGGATTTTTTGGGCTATTTTCAGCAAATGCTGATGATGGCGCTGGGAGGGTCTTTGACCAATTTCGCGGATATGGAATATGCGCGGCCGGATGTGGAGAATTTGCAAACAGTTGTGGATAGCTGTTGTGAAAAAGTAGCACAGGCTGATAGTCTGAACGAAGTGGTAAAAATTGTTTATGAGGCCTATGCGCCGCTGGACGAGTTTTCCACTGCCTATGCCCTGTCCAACATCTATTACAGCAAGGATCTGACGGATTCCTACTGGGCAGGGGAATACGCTTTCTGCTCGGAAAACGCGGCGGTTGCCCAGGCGGCGCTGGACAAGTTCTATCGGGCCCTGGCCAATTCGGAATATCGGGATGAACTGGAAAGTGATGACTATTTTGGCGAAGGATTCTTCGATCATTACGAAGGCGAAAGCTTTTACGATGAAGTGTTTACCGGATTGCTGGCGGAAGAGGCAACGCTGGAAGGGGAGTACTACGCGCTGTGGGAGGCCGCTGCCGCGGCAGACCCCTATTCGGAGGAATTCTTCGCGGAGTACGGCCTGCAGATGGAGGAGCTGTTTGTGAAGCTGATCGCGGTGCGGCAGGAGATGGCAGACTATCTGGGTTATGAAAGCTATCCGGAATTTGCCTATGACTATTATTACGGCCGGGATTACACGGTGGAGCAGACCACTTCCTATCTAGCGGATATCCGGGCGGAACTGGTGCCCATGTATGAAGATCTCTACCAAAACGGTGTGGATGTGGAACTGAACTACTGCGACGGCAACGGGATGCTGAACTATGTGCGGGAGGCAGCTTATGCCATGGGCGGCATCATGCAGATGGCCTATGATGATATGATTGCCCACAAGCTGTATGATATTGACTACAGCGAAAACAAGTATGGCGCATCCTTTGAGGTGTTTATCAGCAGCTATTACAGCCCCTTTATTTTCGTGAATCCCACCCTTTCGGACTACGATAAGCTGACACTGACCCATGAATTCGGACATTTTTGCGCCGACTACGCCAATATGGGATGCGCCGCGGGTATTGATGTGGCGGAAGTGTTTTCTCAGGGTATGGAGTATTTGAGCCTTTGCTATGTGGCAGAGCCGGGTGTGCTGGAAACGGTGAAGATGGCCGATTGCCTCAGCATTATGGTGGAACAATCGGCCTATGCCCTGTTTGAGCAGCAGGTATATGACCTGGAAGGCTCGGAACTGACGGTAGAAAATGTGCGGGATGTATTCCGGCAGATCAGCGATGCCTATGGTTTTGGCGCGCTGGGTGTAGACAGCCGCAGTTATGTGTACATTACCCACTTCTTTACCAATCCTATGTATGTGATCAGCTATGTGGTCAGCAATGATGTGGCGATGCAGTTGTATCAGATGGAAGTGGCGGAGACAGGCAGCGGTGTGGCGACTATGGAGGAAGCTTTTTACACTGTGGAAAGCGGTATTGTGGCCTTTGCTGCGGAGTATGGCTTGGAAAGCCCCTTTGCCGACGGACGGATTCAAAAGATGAAGGAAACCCTGCAAGAGATCCTGAACTAAACAGCAAAGCCCTGCGGAAAGGCGGGGCTTCATAAGACAGGATCCGCTTCAAAAAACAATCTTTTGACCCAATACTTCAAAAAATCGCTATGGCAGGCGTCAGCCTGACCATAGCGATTCTTCTTGTGCCAAAATCTTTACTTTTGAAGTGCTTGCAG
>JAZOBI010000027.1:0-3688 GCA_045595885.1 Faecousia sp.
TGCATCGCGCCAAGGCATCCCGCTGATGAGGGATGCCTTTTCTTCTTGCGCGCACAAATGTCCGGCCAGTGGAGATTTTCCTCTTGCGGCGGTGGTATTTTCGTGCTACAATGGCCCTAATTTCCCATATAAGGAGTGAAGCCCCTATGATTTCCAGAGAAATTTGCTGCAAGGTTCTGCAGAAGGCCGTGTCCACCGGCGCGGATTACGCGGAAATTTTTGCTGAAAACACCGTCAACCATTCCATCAACATGATTGCGAGCCGTGTGGATTCTATTAAGGATGCCGTAGTCGCCGGCGCTGCTGTGCGGGTGTATAAGGGCCTGCGCAGTGTCATGGCTACCACCGTGGATACCAGCGAGAGCGGATTGCTCCGCTGCGCCCAGAAGGCCGCCGATGCCCTGGGCGAAGGCACTGCCGCCATGGATATTGTGCTGCGGGAGCGGCTGTTCGGTGATATTCATCCTGTGAAGATCGTCCCCGCCACCGTCACCAATGCCGAGAAGGTGGCCGTTCTGAAGGAAGGCTACTTTGCCGCCAAGGACTACCACGAATCCATCAAGCAGGTCAGCGGCTCTTTGCTGGACGTGGATCACAATATCCTCATCGCCAACACCGAAGGCCTTTACACCCAGGACCGGCAGATCCGCACCCGTATGGCCATCTCCGCCATCGCCGAAAAGAACGGCGAGACCCAGACCGGCTCCTTCAACCCCGGCGCGCGGATGGGCATGGAGCTGTTTGAAAAAGTCGATCCCAAGGCTGTGGGTGAGAAAGCTGCCAAGCAGGCTGTGACCATGGTAAACGCCGGTTACTGCCCCGCAGGTGTGATGCCCGTGGCCATTGACAATGGCTTCGGCGGCGTTATCTTCCACGAGGCCTGCGGCCATTCCCTGGAAGCCACCGGCGTTGCCTATGGCAGAAGCCAGTTCGCAGGCAAGCTGGGTCAGAAGATCGCCAACGAGAAGGTTACCGCCATCGACGACGGCACCATTCCCGGTGCCTGGGGCTCCATCAATATCGACGATGAAGGCACCCCCGCCCAGCGGAATGTCCTCATTGAAAAGGGCGTGCTGAAATCTTACATGATCGATAAGTTCAACGGCCGTCGCATGGGTATGGCCTCCACCGGCAACGCCCGCCGCCAGAGCTACAGCTACACCCCCACCTCCCGCATGACCAACACCTACATTGCCCCCGGCACCGATAAGAACGAGGACATCATCGCTTCCATCGAATATGGCCTGTACTGCAAGGAAATGGGCGGCGGCAGTGTCAACCCCGTTACCGGCGAATTCAACTTTGCCGTTTCCGAAGGCTACATGATCCGTAATGGCAAGATCTGCGAGCCTGTCCGGGGCGCAAGCCTTGTGGGCAAGGGCAGCCAGGTCATTCAGGATATTGACATGGTGGGCACCGATCTGGAAATGGGCCAGGGTATGTGCGGCTCCTCCAGCGGCAGCGTTCCCACCAATGTAGGTCAGGCCTTGATCCGGGTATCCAGCATCACCGTAGGCGGCAGATAAGGAGGGCACATCATGAATTTTGCAGAATTTAAAGAACTTGTCATCGCTAAGGCCCAGGCCATGGGCATCGCGGATTACGAGCTTTACTTCCAGGCAGAGGAATCCACCTCCGTTTCTGCCTTCCAGCATGAGATCAACCAGTTCACTTCCTCTGTGGAAGGCGGCGTTTGCTTCCGTTGCATCGTAGGGGGCAAGATGGGTTACGCCTCCACCGAAGCGCTGAATGAAGCCCAGGCCGCTGCCATTGTGGAGCGGGCTCCCGCCAATGCCGCCGTGCTGGAGGCAGAAGAGCCGGTGTTCCTGGGTGAGGGCGGCAAAACCTACCAGGCTGTGGAGGCCAAGACCTATCCCCTGCCCACCACTGAAGAACTCATCGCTAAAGTCCTGGCCACCCAGGAGGCTGTGTACAAGGCAGATCCCGCCGTCATCGACGGCTCCACTACCCAGGGCATCTCTGAGCGCAGCCGCATCGCCATTGTCAATTCCAAGGGTCTGGATCTCAGCACAGAGGTTGCTCTGTCCGGTCTGGTGGTAGCCGCTGTTGTGACCAACGGCACGGAAAAAGCCAACGACTACCAAATCAAGCTGGGTCAGCTGGACACCCTGGACAGCGAAGCCATTACCAAAGAGGCTGCCGAGACAGCCCTGCGGAAGCTGGGCGGCGAAGTGGCACCCACGGGCCAATATCCTGTCATTTTCAACAGCGAGGCCATGAGCGATCTGCTGCGAACCTATAGCGGCATCTTCTCCTCTGAAGCTGCCCAAAAGGGTCTGAGCAAGCTGGCCGGTAAGGAAGGCGAAGTCATCGCCTCTGAAATCGTCACCCTGGTGGATGATCCTTTCCACCCCGAAAGCCCCATGCCCATGCCCTTCGACGCGGAAGGCAGCCCCACCGCCAAGAAGAACATCATTGAAAAGGGCGTGTTCAACACCCTGCTCTACAATCTGAAGACCGCCGCCGTGGCCGGCAAGGAAACCACCGGCAACGCCTCCAAGGCAGGCTACGATGCCCCCGTGGGCATCCGCCCCTTCACCATGTACTTAGCCGGCGGTGAGCTGACACCCGATGAATTGCTGCAAAAGGCAGGCAACGGCGTGTATATCAACTCCCTGGGCGGCCTCCACGCAGGTGCCAACGCCGTTACCGGTGACTTCTCCCTCCAGAGCGCAGGCTTCATGATTGAAAGCGGTGTGAAGACCCCCGCTGTGAAATCCTTCACCGTGGCCGGTAACTTCTACGATATGCTGAAAAACATTGCCGCCGTGGCAAACAATTCCCATCTGCCCACTGCCATGGGCATGACCGCCTTCGGCGCCCCCGACACCCTGGTGGAAGGCCTTTCCATCGCGGGTAAGTAAAATGATGCCCGGTGCGGGATTTCCGCACCGGGTTCTTTTTGGAGGACGGATTGCCACGCACCTGCGGTGCTCGCAATGACAGCCTAAACAGGAATCCGTCCCTTATAAAAAATACCGGCACGGAAGCTTCCGTGCCGGTGTGCTTTATGGAACTTAGGCCTTGCCGGCGCAGCCCAGGACGTTGATCAGCTTGTGACGAACGATTTCCTTGATGTTGGCGCGGGCGGGCTTCAGGTACTGACGGGGGTCGAAGTGAGAGGGGTTGTCGTTGAAGTACTTACGGACGGTACCGGTCAGTGCCAGACGCAGGTCGGAGTCGATGTTGATCTTGCAAACAGACAGGGCTGCAGCCTTGCGCTGCTGCTCTTCGGGAACACCGATGGCATTGGGCATCTTGCCGCCGTTCTCGTTGACCATCTTGACATACTCCTGAGGAACGGAGGAGGAGCCGTGCAGAACGATGGGGAAGCCGGGCAGACGCTTGGTGACTTCTTCCAGAACGTCGAAACGCAGTGCGGGAGGCACCAGGATGCCCTGCTCATTCAGAGTGCACTGCTCGGGAGTGAACTTGTAAGCGCCGTGGCTGGTGCCGATGGCGATGGCCAGGGAGTCGCAGCCGGTGCGGGTCACGAACTCTTCGACTTCCTCAGGACGGGTGTAGGAAGCAGCTTCTGCGGAAACGTTGACTTCGTCCTCGATGCCGGCCAGGGAGCCCAGCTCAGCTTCGACAACGACGCCGTGATCGTGAGCGTACTCAACGACCTTCTTGGTGATAGCGATGTTCTCTTCGAAGGACTTGGAAG
>JAZOBI010000028.1:0-2515 GCA_045595885.1 Faecousia sp.
ATCCGCCTGGGCCGGGCTATGATGAACGGCTTCCCGGCGGTCAACCACGGCGTTGCCAAGTGCCGCCAGGTCATCGAGAGCGTCAATGTGCCCGTGCAGGTGCGCCACGGCACCCCCGATGCCCGCCTCCTGACGGAGATCACCTACGCCGGCGGCTTTACCAGCTATGAAGGCGGCGGTATTTCCTACAATCTGCCTTACTGCAAGAATGTGCCCATGGAGCGCACCATCCGGGATTGGCAGTATGTGGACCGGCTGACCGGCCTGTACGAGGAGATGGGCGTATCCATCAACCGGGAGCCCTACGGCCCTCTGACCGGTACCTTGGTGCCTCCCTGCATCTCTGATGCCGCCGCCATTATTGAGGCGCTGCTGGCTGCGGAACAGGGCGTGAAGAACATTACCGTTGGCTACGGCCAATGCGGCAATCTGCGCCAGGATGTGGCAGCTATCCGTACCCTGGAGGAACTGACCGACGAGTATCTGCATAAGTACGGTTATGACGATGTGCAGGTGACCACCGTGCTGCACCAGTGGATGGGCGGTTTCCCCGCCGACGAAGCGAAGGCTTTCGGCGTTATTTCTACCGGCAGCCTGATCGCGGCGCTCAGCAAGGCCACTAAGGTCATCGTCAAGACCCCCCATGAGGCGGTTGGTATCCCCACCATGGAAGCCAATGCCCAGGGCCTGCGCTGTACCAAGCAGGTGGTGAATATGCTCTCCGACCAGGTGCTGGCCTCCGATAAGGTGGAGGAAGAGAAGGAGATCATCCGCCAGGAGACTCGTGCCATCGTGGACAAGTGCTTCGAGCTGGGCGGCGGCGACATCGCCATCGGCGTCTGCCGTGGCGTGGAAGCCGGTGTGCTGGATGTACCTTTCGCGCCCTGCCGCTACAATGCGGGCAAGATGCTGCCCTGCCGTGATAACGACGGCGCCATCCGCATTCTGAATCCCGGCAACCTGCCCTTCAACAAGGACCTTCTGGACTTCCATGCCCGGAAGATCGACGAACGTGCCAAGTATGAAAACCGGAAGCCCTCCTTCCAGATGGTCATCGACGACGTGTATTCCATCGGCAAGGGCCGCCTGGTGGGCCGTCCAAGATATTAAAATCCCCCCATCGCCATTTCATATTCCACAACGAATTGACAATGGAAAATTGAAAATTGACAATGGAGGTATGGCCTTCGGCCATGGATTATAAATCATTTACGAAGCAAACACCTTAATTGTCCATTGTGCATTGTCAATTGTCTATTATACTTTTAAAAGGAAATGATATTATGAAAATCATTGATGTGGTCTGCTCTGCAGGCCGTACCGGCTTCTATTTCGACGACCAGCGTGCCATCAAGCAGGGCGCGGGCCATGACGGCATTTTCTATGTGGGCCAGCCGGTCACCGAGGGCTTCCGCTCCATTCGCCAGGCCGGTGAATCCATTTCTGTTATGATGATCCTGGAGGACGGTCAGATCGCCTACGGCGATTGCGCTGCTGTCCAGTATTCCGGCGCAGGCGGCCGTGATCCACTGTTCCTGGCTGAGGATTTCATTCCCGTGATCGAGCAGCACATCAAGCCCCAGCTGGTGGGCAGGGAAGCGAACGATTTCCGCAGCCTGTGCGCCATGATGGAGGCCATCCAGGTAGACGGCAAGCGCCTGCATACCGCCATCCGCTACGGCGTTTCTCAGGCCATCCTGGACGCCGTCGCCAAGGCAACGGGCCGGCTCATGTGCGAGGTAGTGGCAGATGAATACGGCTGCACCGTTTCCGATGCCCCCATCGACATTTTTACCCAGTCCGGCGATGACCGTTATGACAACGCCGACAAGATGATCATCAAGGGTGCCCAGGTGCTGCCTCACGCCCTCATCAACAACATCGACACCAAGCTGGGCCGCGACGGCAGCAAGCTTGCGGAGTATGTGGCGTGGCTTCGTGACCGCATCCTTGCCAACCGCACAGACGACAGCTACCTGCCTGTGTTCCACATTGATGTATACGGCACCATCGGCGCAGCCTTCGGCAATACCAATTATGTGGCTATGGCCGACTACATTGAGAAGCTGGGCCAGATCGCCAAGCCCTTCCACCTGCGTATCGAAGGCCCTATGGACTGCGATGTGGATGTGCCTACGCAGATGAAGGCTCTGGCGGGCCTGACCGCCGAGCTGGACAAGCGTGGCTGCGATGTGGAGCTGGTGGCCGACGAGTGGTGCAACACCTTAGAGGACATCAAGCTCTTTGCGGACAATAAGGCCGGTCACATGGTGCAGATCAAGACTCCCGACCTGGGCGGTATCAACAACACCATCGAGGCTGTTCTGTACTGCAAGGAAAAGGGCATCGGCGCTTACCAGGGCGGTACCTGCAACGAGACCGACCGCAGCGCTCAGGTCTGTGTCCACTGCGCTATGGCTACCCAGCCTGTACAGATCCTGGCAAAGCCCGGCATGGGTGTGGACGAGGGCTACATGATCGTCTACAACGAAATGAACCGCATTATGGCTGTTCG
>JAZOBI010000029.1:0-4645 GCA_045595885.1 Faecousia sp.
GCCAGGCGCATATCATCGGACAGATCGGCGAAAGCGATCTCCGGCTCGATCATCCAGAACTCGGATGCGTGACGGGTGGTGTTGGAGTTTTCGGCGCGGAAGGTGGGGCCAAAGGTATAGATGTTGCGGAAAGCCATGGCAAAGGTTTCGCCGTTAAGCTGACCGGAAACGGTCAGATTGGTGGGCTTGCCGTAGAAGTCCTGGGAGAAATCCACCTTGCCATCCTCGGTTTTGGGGATGTTGTTCAGATCCAGGGTGGTGACCTGGAACATTTCGCCTGCGCCCTCGCAGTCAGAACCGGTGATCAGGGGCGTATGCACATAGACAAAGTCCCGGTCCTGGAAGAACTGATGGATGGCCATAGCCGCCAGGGAGCGGACACGGAACACAGCCTGGAAGGTGTTGGTTCTAGGACGCAGATGGGTAATGGTCCGCAAAAATTCCATAGTATGGCGCTTAGGCTGCAGGGGATAGTCGCCGGTGGAGGGGCCTTCAATGTCGATGGTGTCGGCCTGGATTTCAAAAGGCTGCTTACCCTCGGGAGTCAGCACCAGCTTACCCTTGATGATCAGGGCGGCGCCGATATTGATTTTGGCAATTTCCTGGAAATTAGCCATGGTATCATTATAAACCACCTGAACGGGGGTGAAATAAGTACCGTCGCTGAGGGAGATGAAGCCAAACTGCTTGCTGCCCCGGCGATTGCGCACCCAGCCGCCTACTTCTACAGTTTGCTCAGCGTACTTTTCTGTGTTCTTAAATAGATCTCTGACAGTGATCAGTTCCATAATCGTTACCTCTCAATTTTTATGGCATGATAGCTTAGTATACGCCAAAATGTGAAACTTTACAAGAGGAAAGTTGAATTTTTGTGAAAAAAGTTCAAAATTGATTGCCGTTTTTTACCCCCAAACGAAAAATAGTGAAAAACCTAAAAAAATGTGTTATGATCTGCGTAAGAAATGCGCCTGTAATGCGACCAACAGGGTAAGGAGGGATGAAAGATGGAAGATCGCCAAATCCTGGATATGCTTTGGAACAAAAATGAAGATGCCCTTTCCGTCCTGGCGGAAACCTTTGGCCGCCGGCTGCAGCGGCTGGCCCGGAATATGCTTCCAACAGAGGCGGATGCCCAGGAATGTGTCAATGATACTTACCTTGCGGTATGGAATTCCATCCCACCTAATCGCCCCGTATCCCTTTTTCTTTACATCTTCCGTTTGTGCAAAAATATTTCCGTCAGCCGTCTGCGTTCCATCACCGCCCAAAAGCGAAGCGGCTATGAAATTGCTTTGGATGAGCTGAGCGAGGTGATCGGCGAAAATTCTTTGGAGCAGGAGATGGAGGCTCGGGAATTGGGTCGTGCCATCGACCGTTTTCTGGATACCCTCAGCAAGGAGAACCGGGTGATTTTCCTGCGCCGCTATTGGCATGGCGACAGTGTCCGAGACCTTGCCAAATCCTTTTCTATGACCGAAGGCGCTCTTTCCGCCCGCCTTAGCCGAATCCGGCAAAAGCTGAAAGAATACTTGACCGAGGAGGGTCTGCTATGAATGATCAATTACACGATGCGCTGAATCAGATCAGCGATACCCACCTTTCCGAATCCCTTCTTTATAAAAAGCGCCGGCGTCCTTATTGGATCACCGCGGTAGCCGCATTGCTGGCGGTGATCCTTGCGGTGTCTGCCATTCCCGGCTGGCGTGATGCTACCGAACCGACTTCCGGTGGCGTACCAACCGGAACCCAGCCGGATGGGTCTACCAATCCTACCTTCACCACGGCACCGTCCTACCTGCATAATATGGTGGCATCACCTGCTTATCCGCAGATGGCGCAATTTCCCAGTCGGGATAGCTACGAAGATAATTGGGAGGCTTATCACGAAGCGGAGAGCATTTGGTGGCAGAGTCAGCGGGACTTTTACGATCAGCCCAAAGACTATGCCGATAGCTTAAACCAGTTTTTCCACAGCAGCATTTCCGCATTCCTCACCGGCACAGAAAACGCCGCCTATTCTCCCTTGAGCGTCTACATGGCGCTTGCCATGCTGGCGGAAACCACCGACGGCAATTCCCGGCAGCAGATTTTAGACTTGTTTGACTTGAATTCCATTGAGCAACTGCGTATTCAGGTAGGCCATCTGTGGAACGCGCATTACTGTTCCGACGGTCGCACCGATCTGCTCCTGGCAAATTCCCTATGGCTGGATGAAGCGTATTCCTTCCATCGGGAAGCGGTGGATCGGCTGGCCAGCGATTATTTCGCATCTTCTTTCCATGGCAACCTGGGCACCCAGGAAATGGATGAACAGCTTCGTCGTTGGCTCAACGAGAATACCGGTGAACTGTTGTATGATCAGGTTCAGAAACTGTCCATGCCGCCGGAAACAGTGCTTGCTCTGGCTTCCAGTGTTTATTTCACAGCCCGCTGGGATTCAGAATTCTCTGAGAAAAATACGGAGGAAGGCGATTTCCACGGACCCAATGGCGATCTAACAGCCACATATATGAACAAAAGCATATACGGCACAACCTATTATTGGGCAGATAATTTCAGTGCAATTTCATTGTCCCTTTCCGGAAACAATCAGATGTGGATCATTTTGCCGGATGAAGGATTCAAAGTGGCGGACATTTTGGCGAGCCCGGAATATCTTCAGATGACAATGGATCCCAAGGGTTGGGAGAAGCAAAAGTCTGGCGTGATTGTGCATTTAAGTCTGCCAAAATTCGATGTCAGCAGCGATATAGGGCTGACTGATGGATTGCAGAATATGGGAATTACCGATGTATTCGATCCGTCCAAATCCGATTTTTCGCCGTTGACGGACACACCGCTGCTGTATCTGAGTTCCGCTAAACACGCCGCCCGTGTGGCGATTGACGAGGAAGGTGTTGTAGGCGCTGCCTATACTGTGCTGTATCTGGCAGGCTCCGGAATGCCGGAGGACGAAGTGGACTTTGTTGTGGACCGGCCTTTCCTCTTTGTGGTTTCCAGCCGGGATAATCTGCCCATCTTTGCCGGCACCGTCCTGGAACCCTGATGCGGTAAATGGTTGTTTACACATACACCCTACGGCACCATCGTAGTGTAATCAACAATTTATCTCCCCACATAGCAAACGGCCTCCCATTTGGGAGGCCGAATTTATTTATCTATGGATTCTACCGGCGTGATGACATCCGTATACTCATTCACGAAAATATTGTCCACCTCAACAGGCGGCAGAATACACAGTATCAAGAATAGCAGCCATCCGATCATGGCAACAGAAAGCATTACCTTTCCCCACTTGGGCAGAGAAATGCGGCCGGTTATCATTCGCCGGATGGTGATGATCGTTAAAACAATGCCAAATATCAACAGTAGAACCGTGGTTCCGATTCCGGTTACTCCCATGTGATCACTCCTTTGCTTACTAAAACCTAGCCATAACAATGGTACAAAGCAGGCTCAGCAGAATAAATATTACCCAGGCGCATTTCAGCCCAACATTTTTCTTACACAGCAGGCAAATTGTGCCGCACAAGATAAAGGGGAGTCCAATGCACAGGCCGAGAACCCAAGCGCCGATAAAAATACCGACCACCGTAAAAATGATCAAACAAAGTCCGCCAAACACCAGCAGGATGATCCCCAAAATCTGCTGCGGAGAAAGTCCCTGCCGCACAGGAGCAGGTCTCTGCTGCTCCACATGGGGTGGGGAAGTGGGTGTTGCAGCTGGTTCCGCATTTTTGGTTCCGGTTACCAATTCGTCAATGGTCACATCGAAGATCTGCGCCATCTTCATCAGCTTCTCCAGCTCCGGCACAGCGGAATTGTTTTCCCATTTGCTGACCGATTGCCGGGAAACATCCAGCGCGTCGGCAAGATCGCCCTGGGACAGATTCCGCTCCGTCCGCAGACGGTAAATGTTTTCACCAAGATTCATTCGCCTTACCTCCTTGGTTTTGCTGGCTATATCATACCATTGGCAGGTATAAAAGTCCACCAACCTGGCTTGAAAATTTAGCAACCACCGGTTGCACCACGAAAAATCCCTCCGTTTGGCGTGATACTCTTACGGGCGTATCACGCCAGTTTTATTCGCCATACGGCGAGTTTGATTGCTTCGCAGTGATATTCGGCTTACGCCGAGTGATATTTGCTGCGCAAGTTTAAGGGCGAATAAAATATCACTTCTGCGATAGCAGAAATATCACTTTCACAAAGTGAAAATATCACTCCGTCGAGGACGGAATATCACTTGACGAATTTGTGGTTTTGATGTTTAATATTCCTGTGGGGTGATACGATGTCAAACAGTATTATAGAGATAAAGCAAAGGGATTTGCCAAGAATATCGTTTTTCTCTGCCGTAATATGAAATCAGAACATAAAGAAACTGTCCTGATCAATCAATTATTGCGTTCCGGCACTTCCATTGGCGCAAATATTCATGAGGCACAATACGCACAAGGTACGAAGGCCTTCATATCAAAGCTTGAAATCGCGCAAAAGGAATGCTTTGAAACCGAATACTGGCTGGAACTGCTGTTTGAAACAGGTTGTATGGAAGAAATGGCATACAAGTCAATTCGAAACGATTGCGGTGTGATACGCCGAATGTTAATCGCATCGATAAATACAATCAAAGCAAAAC